>SVNO01000075.1 GCA_015066845.1 Ruminococcus sp.
TTTCGGGGACTTCGCTGTACAGCCCGTCCCCTCTGCTTCACTTCGTTCAGCATCTCCCCACCCCGTGGGGAGTCACCCGAACCCCTTGTGCGGAGCTATCGCTCCGCGTTTATTTTTAGGTTTTTTGACAGACTGAGATATTTTTAAAAAATATTTTTGACAGGGTTTTTCGGGAAATTCCTCAAGTTGATGACATTGATCGTTGGGGGAGGGGGCAGCCTTGGGGTACTAACCCTTGATAAACTTTTTCAACAAGCTGCGGCTTTTTCAAAAATCTACAAGAAATTCTTGTTAATTACCTAAATTAAATATCACTTAATTTACCTAAGAAACATTGACATTTTGAAGCCGATGTGGTATAATGAAAAAGGAAGAAACATGCGATAGGGCATGTCATGAATGGAGGAATACAGGATGCAGAAAATCTTACTCAAGGACGGATGGCAGATGCAGAAATGCGGTGAAGAACAGGCGTTTTTCTGCCAAATCCCATGCTCCGTCTACCACGTTTTGCAGCAGCATGGAATCATTGAAGATCCCAATTACCGCGAGAATCAGTACAGTGCATTGCAGCTGTCCGAGGGGGATTACCAGTTTACCCATCACTTTTCGAAACCTGTGGGGGAACACTGTGAATTGTGCTTTGATGGTATTGACACCATCGCGGACATCTTTCTTAACGGCATGTTACTCGGCAGTGTCAACAATATGCACCGCCGCTGGAGATTCGATGTGACAGCGCATTTGCAGGCAGAAAACACACTGACTGTCATCATCCATTCGCCTCTGCGCTACATTGCCAAGAAGCAGGCAGAGCGTCCGCTGTGGGGTGTTGATTCCACCATTGCCGGATTCCCGCATATCCGCAAGGCACATCACATGTTCGGCTGGGACTGGGGACCGCAGCTGCCGGATATGGGCATCTGGAGGGATGTATATCTGGAATGCTGGAGCAGCGGAAAAATTGAACATACCTATTACCGCCAGAATCACCATGACGGTGTAGTGGAACTGACCGCGCTGATGCAACTGCACACGGAACAGCCTTTGACTGCAATGCTGCGCATTACGGCACCGGATGGGGGAGTGCTGCACGAATGCCGTGATATCGCCATTCACGATGGAAAAGCCACTTGTACTGTAACCATTGCACAGCCGCAGCTGTGGTGGGCGAATGGCTATGGGGAACAGCCGCTTTATACCGCGACTGTTATGCTTATGGACGAGCAGGAAACTGTGATAGATATGCAGAGCGAGCGCATCGGACTGCGCACCGTCACCATCCGGCAGGAGCCGGATGCATGGGGTGATACATTCTGCCTGCATCTCAACGGCAAGGACATTTTCGCCATGGGTGCAAACGTCATCCCGTTCGACCAGATTCTCCCCAGAATTACCAAGGAGCATGTGGAAAAACAGCTGGAAGCCTGCATAAAGGCAAATTTCAACGTTGTCCGCATCTGGGGCGGCGGCGTGTATCCGGATGATGATTTCTACAATTACTGCGATGAACACGGACTGTTGGTCTGGCAGGATTTCATGTTCGCCTGTGCCAATTATCTCCTGACGGACGAATTCTGGACAACAACGGAAATGGAAATCCGCGACAATCTCCTGCGCCTGCGCAATCACGCGTCCCTGTCCATGTGGTGCGGCAACAATGAGATCGAAACTTCCTTTGAAAACTGGGGCTTGCCGGAGGATGCACAGGCAAAGGCGGATTATCTTGAACTGTTTGAACACAGAATACCGGCAATTGTGGAAGAACTCGATCCCCAGCATTTCTACTGGCGTTCTTCCCCCTCCGCATATGGCGGCTGTGAGGATACGGACTCGATCTATGCAGGGGATATGCACTACTGGGATGTCTGGCACGGACTCAAGCCCTTTACGGCATTCCATGAGCTGTATTATCGTTTTTGCTCGGAATATGGCTTTGAATCCGTTCCGAATCTCAAAACCCTCCTGACCATCTGCGACTCTGAACAGGGCGACCTGAACCTGATGTCCCCCGTGATGGAGGCGCACCAGAAATGCGCACAGGGCAATGAAAAGCTGATGTTTTATTTAGCGCAGATGATGCGTTATCCGGAAAGCTTCGAGGAGCTGATTTACAGCACACAGCTGATGCAGGCGGAGTACATCCGCACTTGCGTGGAGCATATGCGCCGTGCAAGGGGAAGGTGCATGGGTTCTGTCTACTGGCAGCTCAACGACACAAACCCCGTGATTTCGTGGAGCAGCATTGACTATTGCGGCAGATGGAAGGCATTGCAGCATTACGCCAAGCGATTCCACGCGCCCGTCCTGCTGACAGCGGACAAGGATGCATTATTCAACATTTCCAACGAAACCATGCAGGAGGTACAGGGAACGATCCACTGGCAGCTGCGCAATGCAAAATCCGAGGTTGTTGTATCCGGCAGTATGCCTGCAAGCTGTCCGGCATTGACGGCGGTGAATGTGGGCAATGCGGATCTGGGAGAATATGCGGATGCACTGACCAACCGCTTCAGAATGCGTGAATACTATCTGACATTCACACTGGAGCAGGGAAACGAAGTACTTGCATCGGGCAGTAAATTGTTCGTGCTCCCGAAAACGTTCCTGTTCCAGCGACCGGAGATCCGGACGGAGATCACGGAAACAGCGGAGCATTTCGCAGTGACGCTTTCCGCGGATGCGTATGTGATGGCAGTTTGTCTGGATGGCAGAACGCTGGATATCGACTTCTCCGACAACTGGTTTGACCTGCATGGGGGAATGCCCGTGACGGTGACCGTTCCGAAAACCGAGGGATTGACAGCGGAGAAGCTGAGAGAGGAATTGACGGTAAGAGGGACATGATGAAAAAGAGGACAGCGGAACTTTCCGCTGTCCTTTCAGTTTATGATAATGCCATATCAGTCATTTCCACTGTGTACCATTTTCAAAAGCGGTACCCATTCGTCCTCCATCATTTGTCAAAGTAATCAACGCTATTCCACCTGTTTCAGCCTATCATAATTCACACAGATATAAACTGCCGCAGCTGTCATAACGCCGAACTGGATGATGTACTGCAAGACCTCGATGCAGACCAGAAAGCCTGAACTCTCCGGCAATCCGCAAAAGGCATTCGGCACACGGATGATGATGTCCCATACGGCGTGCAGTATCATGATGAGTGTGAGATTTTCGCAGAGCAGATAGATCGCCGCAAGGAAAAATCCCCAGAATGCACAGCTGAATGACTGCCAGAGTGTGCTGAGAATATCATTGCCGAAGAAGAAATTCAGTATATGACTCAATCCAAAGCAGATGCCGGCAATCAGTACCGTCCGGATACGCTGTCCGGCGGTATTCGTGCAACATGCCAGAAGTCCGCACATCAGCAAGGCTCTTAGGGCGGCTTCCTCATAATACCCCGTTGCCAATTGCTGTACAGCATTCAGGCAGAACAATCCGGCGGCTCTGCCGGTGAATACTTCCGCAGTCACCATCGTCAGCAGTGTCAGAAGCAGATACAATGCAAACGGCAGGAGCAGGAGATAGGTGCTTTTCGGGATCGGATTGGTGAAGAGCTGTTTCAGAGAATGGCGGCTTCGCTGTTTTTTGAAATTGTCCGCAATCAGAAAAAGGGCAATCGTTCCGAACAGCAGGCGCAGCGGCACATCCACAAGATACAGCTGTACATTGCCATTGAATGCGCCGAAGAAATTCAGAATGATTTCCGTCAGCACAAATCCGGCAGTTACAGCCATTCCCTGCAGAATCGGGATGGTAGTTTGTTTGTTCATGTGAAAACCTCCAGTTTGTAAACTGTCCCTCCATCAGACCGACAGGGAGCAATCATTTTTTGCTTCGCGTTCTGTAATAGGCATTCTTATCTGCTCCATGCACAGCTTAATGCCCCTGTTTTTACGCCTCGAAAAAGGACTCACCCATGCCGGACAGCCCATAAACAGCGAGCAAATGCGCCTTGCCGTCCTCGACTTCCTCGCGGCTGAAATCATTTGCAAGCAGGAAATCATCCTCCAGTTCATCCAGATGCGCATAGAACGCAATGCCTGCATGGAGCATGTCCATGGTCGGATGCTCCAGCATTTCGTAGAGCTTGTTTTCTGCTTCGTTGATATCACCGTCATCAAGCTGTTTGAGCAGCTCACCGGTGGTCTGCTGCACCTGCAAATCCTCGATCTGCACCAGATGTTCGGATTTGATGTCCACGTTCATATGCATCATTTTCGCAGCTGCTTTGATAATATCGTGGATCTGCCGCATGATGGGGTCTTGTTCAAACATTGGCTTCTCCTTTCGCAGTGCGTACCATTTTCAAAAGCGGCACCCATTCATCCTCCATGATCTTTTCACCGGTGAGTGAAAAGCCGTGACGTTCATAGAATGCAATGCCCCGTTGATTGTATTCAAGCACCCAGAGCCATGCGGCATTCTTTTCGGAAACGGCAAAATGCAGGAGTTCTGCGCCGATGCCCTGACTCTGGAATGTCGGTTCAATAAAGAGTTTTTGGATTTCATCGCCGGAAATGCGGATAATGCCCTTTACTACGCCGTCATCATAGACATAGGTATTTTGCAGGGCATTCGTGCCCTCGGCATATTCTGCCGCCATATCCATGACATTCAGTTCGCCGAAATAGTATGCGTCATTCCGGAAGAAGGGGTAGAAGTTGGTTCGGTAGTTTGTGATGATAATTTCCGCAATGCGTGAGGCATCGGCGGGGATGGCGGGGCGGATGTGGGTCATGGGGGGCCTCCGTTCATTTTTGGGTTTTGTCAGATGGTTTTCGGTGGAGTGGACCAATCAGGATTTAACCATTCAAATTCTCAATAAAGTCCTCAATGACCTTTGCGCACTCCTCCGGCTTCTGTTCGTAAATAAAGTGGCTTCCGGGGATATTGATCTCTTGACAGTTACCGAGCTTTTCAATATACTCGCTTCGTTTTCTGCGATATTCGACCTGTTCATCCGATTGGTAATACTCAAATCTCTGCTTTGCTTCCTCCTCATCTTCTTCACCATAAGCGAACACAAGATATTCATTTGCATCATCAACAGAAGTGAAATGTGTTGAAATATACACTTTGGGAATATCGTTCGATTTGATAGAGTCCCAGGCAGTTTGCATATTGGCAGAGATATTCCGAATTTCGCTGATACCCGATTTTGAAAAGGCGGTCGGATTCACATTGTAAAGTGCAGCGGCATCCTGATTGTATTTTCCATAACCGCTTTCTTGATTCGAGCCGAACAGATCTCCAAGTGCTCTGAATACTCCCGCTTTGCAGAGGAATGTCACGACTGCAGGCGGTTCCAATCCGCCCTCATCAAGTAATTCCATATCTGCTTCATTGACTGTATCGATCCATATGACACCGGAAACCTCGTCCAGATAGGTGCTTTCCCAATAAGTTGCATAGATACCGCTCATGGAATGCGGCATCAGGATATATGGTGCTTCGATACCTGCATTTTGCAGTGCGGTGCGGGTGCTTTCTACGATGTACTCCGTCGTGACCTCCTGATCAGTCTCTCCACTCAGACCGTATCCCGGACGTGAAACGACCACAAGGCTGATATCATCGTCAAGATACTCCGAAAACAGCCTCATACCGGCGGTGAACTGTGCGTCACCGCTGCCCGGCATGGCGATGACCTGATGCTTGCCGTCACCGTAGATATTGATGTTCATATCATAATCGCCTGCGGAAACAAGGTTGGAAAAGCCGTCCTTTTCAAGCAGTTCCCGGTCTTTTTTCTGTGCTGTTTTTTGATAGATGAAGCAAGCAAGCAACGCCAATGCTATAACAATCAGCAGAACAAGAATAATTTTGCCTGTGGTTTTCAATACTTTTTTCATGCCCAATCTCCTGCTGTAAATTTCAATTTATGGTCCATTTTGCAAACTGCCCCCATCGAAGCCGACGGGGAGCAGTATTCTCTTATCAGATCAATCAGCTATTTTTAATAAAATTCTCCCTCATCGCCCTGTATCACTGCCCCCAGAGTATCCGCAAGCGGATGGATTGTTTCTACCGTATCCTCATTACGGGCGGCTGCGATAATCATGCCATCTTTAAGCATCAAAAATGCTTCCTTGTAGGTAAACATATTGCAATTGGGCATACTGAGTACAATGCCCGTCTGGGGGCTGGTTGTTGAAATGCTGTCTGCTTGTGCAACACCTGCAACAGAAAGCAGTTCTTCAGCTGTGATTGGATTGCTTGCACCCTCCCACCAATTAGAACCTCTGAAAATGTGTAAATGATACGCCAAGATAAACACTCCTTTGCAAACTGCCCCCATCGAAGCCGACAGGGAGCAGTATTCTCTTATCAAATTAGTAAGCCAGCTTTGCCTCCAGCCAAGCTTCCAGCTCTGTGATGGGCATTCTTACCTGCTCCATCGTGTCACGGTCACGAACGGTTACGCACTGGTCGGATTCCTTGGTATCGAAGTCATAGGTGATGCAGAACGGTGTACCGATCTCATCCTGACGGCGGTAACGCTTGCCGATAGAACCAGCATCGTCAAAGTCCACATTCCACTTCTTGGAAAGTGCTGTGAAGATTTCCAGAGCCTCCGGAGAGAGCTTCTTGGACAGCGGCAGAACAGCAGCCTTGAAAGGTGCAAGTGCCGGATGCAGGCGCATTACAGTACGCACATCATTCTTCTCCGCGTCGATGACTTCCTCATCATATGCCTCGGTTACGATGGTCAGGAACAGACGCTCCACACCGAGGGACGGCTCAATAACATAGGGAATATACTTGGTGTTGTCCTCCGGATCAAAGTATTCGAGGGACTTGCCGCTGTGGTTCTGGTGCTGTGTCAGGTCATAGTCGGTTCTGTCCGCAATGCCCCAAAGCTCGCCCCAGCCGAACGGGAAGAGATACTCAAAGTCAGTAGTAGCCTTGGAATAGAAGCACAGCTCCTCCGGATCATGGTCACGCAGGCGGAGGTTTTCCTCCTTGATGCCCAGATTCAGCAGGAAGTCGCGGCAATAGCCTCTCCAGTACTGGAACCACTCAAGGTCAGTGCCGGGCTTGCAGAAGAATTCAAGCTCCATCTGCTCAAACTCGCGTACACGGAAAATGAAGTTGCCGGGGGTGATCTCGTTACGGAAGGACTTACCAACCTGTGCCACGCCGAACGGAATCTTCTTTCTGGTGGTTCTCTGGATGTTTGCAAAGTTGACAAAGATACCCTGTGCCGTTTCCGGACGCAGATACAGCTCGGACTTGGAATCCTCTGTTACACCCTGGAATGTCTTGAACATCAGGTTGAACTGACGGATGTCTGTGAAATCCTTTGCCTCGCAGTTCGGGCAGCAGATACCCTTTTCACGGATGTAGTTCATCATTTCCTCATTGCTCCAGCCGGCAGGATTTGTGCCGTCAAATGCTTCAATGAGGTTGTCAGCTCTGTGACGTGTCTTACAGGACTTGCAGTCCATCAGCGGGTCGGAGAAGCCGCCCAGATGACCGGATGCTACCCATGTTTCGGGATTCATCAGGATTGCAGAATCCAGACCTACGTTGTAGGGGCATTCCTGGATGAACTTCTTTCTCCATGCCTTCTTGATGTTGTCCTTCAGCTCAACGCCGAGAGGGCCGTAGTCCCATGTATTGGCAAGACCGCCGTAGATTTCGGAGCCTGCGTACACAAAGCCTCTGGATTTGCAGAGGTCAACAATCTTTTCCATGCTCTTTTCGCTGTTCAGCATACTAATAATCCTTCTTTCTGACGTTTTCTTACGCCGTGTCAGAATTTGCACGGCACTATTCCTATTATACTATAGATGTAAAAAAAAGTCAAGAGGGACGCGGTACAATCCTCATTTGCCGTCCTTTTTCAGTTCGCAGACTTTTTTACAAGACAAATTCTTCCGGATATGGTAGAATATAGCTACGGACAAACGACATGACTTGTGTATCGGCGGCGATGTAAAAAACTGCCTGCACAAGGGTGCGTGGGGCAGTGCCGCAGCGTATTCCGCGGATGTCCGGAAAAATGGATTGGGTCCATCTACATTTCCATTTGGCAGGTTCAACTCCTGCACATGCCATACAGCATGTATTCGGTTTTCATTTGGACTTTTTTAGCCTTTCACGCTAAGACTTCATGTAACGGAGGAACAATCTAAGACTGTATTCACCCCATGGCTTGCCATGGAACGTGGAAGCCTTGCCCTGCCGCTTGCAGGATACCGATGCGCTGCCAGTCATGCCAGAGCCGTGCTCACGCATGATGCGCACACATCTGAATGCTGCGCCGCAAGCTTCCGCGGAATGCGGTCATACGACAAGAATCAGGCAGAAAACTGCCGTTCCCAATAGGAGGTATACATATGAAATACACAATCACAGACACAGAGAGAGGTTTCCTGTACAAAAACGGAAAATTCATCAAAATGCTCCAGCCGGGCGTATACCGTACCTTCGGCAGCAATACGGAAATCCAGCCCGTGCTCCTGTCTGTCCCGCTGCATGAAGATTACAGCAGGGAGGAGCTTGCTGTACTGGCAGCTGACGCGCAGTTCAAGGCAGAAACCGTCAGCGTCAAGGTCGGTGACGGACAGCTTGCACTGCATTTTGAGGACGGCCGTTATGTGAACAGCCTGACATCCGGCTGCTATGTGTACTGGAATACCGTTAAATCCCACACATTCCAGTTCTGCGACATCACCGCGCCCAATGTAAAGGAGGATATTCCTCGTCATATCTGCGAAAAGCTTCAGGCAGAGGGAAAAATGGTCATGATCGAAATCCCTGAGCAGCACAAGGGCATCCTGTACTTTGACCGTGCATTCCAGCGCGTACTGGAGTGCGGTGTGTACTATTTCTGGAAGATGGAATCCTGTGTCAAGGTACTGATTGCTGACCTGCGCAGAAAGCAGATGAGCATCACAGGGCAGGAGCTTCTGACCAAGGATAAAGTGACCATCCGCATGAATTTCCTGTGTGATTACCGGTTCACGGATTTCCTCAAGGCGCACACGGAGATTACCGATTATAGCTCCCAGTTCTATTATGCCGTGCAGATGGCAATGCGCGAGTATGTAGCTGGCTGTACGCTTGATGAGCTGCTGGCAGACCGCGAGGGGGCGGCTGCGGCAGTGATGGAGAAGCTGAACGCCAAGGCAGGGGAGCTGTATCTGGAAGTACTGGAAGTCGGCATCCGTGACATCATTCTCCCCGGCGAGATCCGCGACATCATGAACACCGTTCTGATTGCGGAGAAGCGCGCGCAGGCGAATGTCATCACACGCCGCGAGGAGGTTGCCTCCACGCGTTCACTGCTGAATACCGCAAAGCTCATGGATGAGAACAAGACGCTCTATAAGCTCAAGGAGCTGGAGTATCTGGAGCGTATCTGTGAGAATGTGGGGAATATTTCCGTGTCCAGCGGTGATTTGCTGACGCAGCTTCGGGAGATTGTGACGAAATAAGAAAAGGGGGCAGATGCCCCCTTTTAGTCTGTAAAAAACTTATTTGGTTCAAAGGACGGAGTCCTTTGGCGGGTTAGAGGGTACGCAGTACCCTCGCAATATAGCCCCTCCCCCGTTGGGGGAGGGGCTGGGTGCCTGAGCCTGAGTCAGGATGCTGCTTGAGGGCGACGGTATGCCGCAATAGGATTTAACTGCGGCTGTGGGGGCAGGCTTTGGGGTGCTAACCCCAGAAAAAGACTTTTTCTACAAGCTGAGGGGGCAGATGCCCCCTTTCAGTCTGTCGAAAAACCCGAAAGATGTTAATTATCCTCCGCTTTAACGTGCTTTTCCTTTTCTTCTGTCAGGATAATTTCAACCTGCTCAATGCGTCTGCCCA
>SVNO01000006.1 GCA_015066845.1 Ruminococcus sp.
CGTTCGGCGGCACCTCCCCCGCAAAGCGGGGGAGGGATATGCGGGTGACTCCCCGCGGGGCGGGGAGATGCTGAACGGAGTAAAGCAGAGGGGACAGGGGCTGTGAGCCTGCGCCCCCGAATCCCGCATTTTCATTCAAGATTTAGATTTTACATAGTATTAGTAAATTTCTGCAAGCCCGAAAGCTGGCTATACACTATATTAGTATAACATCTTTTTCACGCTTTGTCAAGTTTTTTCTCGAAATCTTCGCCGGATTTGCAGACATGGGAACGTGTCCAGCTGCCGAGAACGGCAGTGTAAAGATTCTGGTATTCTGCAAATGTCAGAACACAGGCAAAGCCGAGCAATTCCATTTCCACCCCGAACAGGCTGACGTGAACGCCAAGCTCCGACATACCGTTGCGCAGGTAGAACTGCTTGCGCCGCAGGCGTTCAGGGCGATTCGGGGCATCAGTTTCCGTGCTCTCAATTTCCAGAAACAGTCGTTTTCCGGCATATTCCTGTTGCAGCAGGTGCAGGGCACGGCTCCCCAGTCCACTGCCGCGCTGCGTTTCGGACACAGCAAAATAATCAAGCAGCACAAGCTCCCCCTGTGCCATGGTGATGGCAAGTCCGGCAAATGCACCATTTTGCCGGATGCACCAGACATCCGTGCATCCCCGATGTTTTGTGCGGAGAATCATAAAAAACGGCTTGCGTTCATAGTGTGGAAAGGCGCGGCGGTAGAGCCGCCAAAGCCGCAGCCAATCGCGGATGGTGGATGGCTTTGTCAGGGTAATGCTGTATTCGGTCATGAAAATTCCTCCAATATAAGTAGCTCAGCCGCAGGCGGTCATTGTGCGGTATCACCTTATTATACAACATAATATGGGGCACGTCAAGCAATAGGAAAAGGACTGCACAAATGTACAGCCCTTTCCGCATGTATGATGAGAGGTAATGAGCAATCAAAGATTCTTTACAAGCTCTGCGCGCACATCGTCAAGATGCGCACTGATAATGCCGAAATCCTTTTCCTTATAGCACCACGCACTTCTGGCGATCCCGTATTTTTCAAAAACTTCGTGAATCATACGGTACCATGCCAATATATCCTCCGCTGATACGCGGTCAATGACACCGTATTCACCGCAGTACAGCACCGTGCCGTTTGCCTTTGCTGCTGCAATGGCATCGGCGAACAATTCCTCGAAATATGCCTGTGTTGTGCCGGATTCTGCAAATGCAACCGTTTCATCCGGATCAATTTTCTCCGTCCATGTCGCGCCCTGATGGGTGAATTTCAACGGCTCGTAGCAGTGGAAATTGTAAATGATATTCGCGTCATACGGCGCATCAAGGGATTCTACTGCCCACGCGCTGTTATTGTCATAGCCGCCTACCAGGATCAGCGTTTCCGGTGCATAGGCACGAATGCGGCGGATGCATTCTCCGGCAATTCTGTTCCAGTTGTCCATGAATGCCTTGTCCGTCACCTCGTTGAGCAGCTCAAATGCAATCTCCTGCGGATAGCTGCCGTAACGCTGTGCAATCTCCTCCCAGAGATGGAAAAAGCGTTCCTGCAATGCGGGAGAATCGAAAAATCCTGATTCCGTTTCGCCTTCATCAAAGGAGAATCCGGCTGTTTTATGCAGGTCAAGCACCATATGCAGCCCATACTTGCGGCAGAACGTCAGCGCATTATCAAGATAGGCATAGCCGTCCTCCTTGGGTGTGCCGTTCTCCTGCTCCAGAATATTATAATCCACCGGAATGCGTACATGGTCAAGTCCCCATGCCGCAACCTGTGCAAAATCAGGCTCTGTGATGAAATTGTTCAGATGTTCTTCACTATAATCACACTGCGACAGCCAGCCGCCGAAATTGATACCACGGTAAAATCCTCTGTTCTTCAGCATTTTTTATATCCATCCTTCCTTGCCTGTGAACCTGTTACGCGGCTTTTTCTCATGCTGTGCCGCTTGTTCTGTTCAAAGTATAGCATGAATTGCAAGAAATATTTGTTAATATTTTGCCCTTTTCGTCACATCTATGCACTCATGTGCAGTTATAACCTGATTTTAACACAAATGTCAAGATTTTGATAGGATTTCTCACAACAGTATGCTATGATAAAACAAACGAAACCGTGATGTCGAAGCCATACAAACCGTGTAAAATGCTGCTTTTCTATTGCAATTTCTTTTGAAATGGTGTACAATATAGAAAAGGAGATGGTAGCATGGATATTCAGAAAAAACTATCCCATCTGGAATTTCTCAACAGGGAATACCGCATCTCGCATCTTTCCTATGAACGGGAAATGGCATTTTTCCACAGCGTCTGTTCCGGTGATCTGGAGCAGGCACGGGAATTGTTCAAACCACTGGACAGTGAACAGATGGGAAAGCTCAGTGACGACAGTCTGCGCAATCTCAAATATCACCTGATTATTACCGTTGCACTTCTGACGCGCTATTGTATTGAGGGCGGCATGGAAATGGAAGCGGCGTATAATCTCAGTGATATTTACATCCGGAGCATTGACAAATGCCAGCAGGAGGAGCAGATACACCAGCTTCACCGTGAACTGGTGGACGACTACGCACAGCGGATGCATCTGCTGCACAAACGCTCGCTCTATCCTAAGCCTGTCATTGTCTGTATGGATTACATTTACGAAAATCTTCACACTAAAATCACACTGCCAGTTCTTGCAGAAATCACTGGTCTTAGCCCCTCCTATCTCTCACGACTGTTCCGGCGCGAAACGGGGATGACGGTTTCGGAATATATCACAAGAAAACGCATCGAAGCGGCAGAAAATATGCTGAAATATTCGGAATATTCCTGCATTGAAATTTCCGGCAATCTCTGTTTCAGTTCAGAGAGCCATTTCATTCAGGTTTTCCGCCGGTACACCGGTTACACTCCCAAACAATACCGGCATAAATTCTTCCGCCGAAAGAAGTGACGCTCGTTGGTACACGGATTTCCGTGCACCCTACCAGCAGGGAGGAATAATGATGAGAAAGAAGTTAGGTTTGACAGCCGCCGCCGTTCTCTGCGCCGGCATCACAGGGCTCTGCGTACATGCAGCACTGATGGGCGACGCAGATAACGACGGCAAGCGCGGTGTGGGCGACATCCGCAAAGTACAGGATTTTCTGCTCGGCAAAAACAAGACCATTTCCGCAATTGCAGATATGAATGCGGACCAGGTTATCGATGGTTTTGACCTTGCCATCCTCAAGCGTAAAGTGCGTTTGGGCGATACCGGCGAGAGTGGCAGCAGCATTCCGGATTATGGTACAGAGCCGAATGTGAATGCAACCATGTTTGAAGATTTCCGTGACAACGAGGCAGAGTATTTCTTTGCATCCGACGGCTGGACAAACGGCAATCCGTTTGACTGCGTATGGACGGAGGACAACACCAGCCTTTCCGATGGTGCACTGCATCTGACGATCGACAAGGATTATTCCGGCAAGTACAACTATACCGGCGCGGAATACAGAACCTCCGACCACTATCATTATGGTTATTACGAAACATCCATGAAGGCAATCAAGAACAACGGCGTTGTTTCTTCGTTCTTCACTTATACTGGTCCTTCTGAAGATAATCCTTGGGATGAGATTGACATTGAAATCCTCGGTAAGGATACCACAAAGGTACAGCTCAACTACTACACCAACGGTGTGGGTAATCATGAATACATGTATGACCTTGGCTTTGACGCATCCGAGGGCTATCACACCTACGGCTTTGACTGGCAGCCCGACCATATCACATGGTATGTGGACGGCAAGTCTGTTTATACGGCATACTCCAACATTCCCTCCACTCCTGGAAGAATCATGATGAACACATGGCCGGGTATTGGCGTGAATGAGTGGCTTGCACCGTTTGACGGCAAGACACCGCTGACCGCGAGCTACCAGTGGGTAACCTTTGACGGCGAAATGGGCTCATCACCGGATACTCCCTCACAGCCGGATGATGGTACGGATATTACCGCACCGTCCGGAAAGGGCACTGGCGTTTCCGATGATTTCGAGGGCACAGGTACGGACTGGACTGGACGCGGCACTGTAAAATACGGTTTCGTTTCTGACTTTACACATGGCGGTGGGCAGGCATTGTATGTCACAAACCGCACGGAATCTTGGCATGGTGTGAGCGTAACAAGCGATGAGCTGACCGCTGGCAGCAGCTATTCCATCAATGCTTTTGCAGCATTTAACAGCGACGAATATTCCACACTTGGTTTCAATATCGGCTTGCAGTATGACCTGAACGGTACTACAAATTATGAGGATGTTGCTTCTGTAAAGGGCAATTCCGGAAAATGGACAGAACTGACAGGTGATTTCAGCATTCCGGCAGGCGCAACGGAGATTTCCCTCTATGTGCAGTCCGCATATACGGAAACTGCAACCGCAGCCGACCTGCTCTCCTTCTACCTCGATGACGTGGTACTGAAGAAGAACGGCGGCAATGATTCCGGCAACGATAGCGGTAATGACAGCGGCAATACCGGTAATGATTCCGGTTCCAATCCGAATACTTCTGCAACCATGTTCGAGGATTTCCGTGATGGCAATTCCAAGTACTTCTTTGCATCCGACGGCTGGACAAATGGCAATCCGTTTGACTGCGTATGGACAGAGAACAACACAAGCCTGTCCGAGGGTGTACTGACACTGAAGATCGACAAGGATTATTCCGGCAAGTACAACTACACCGGCGCGGAATACAGAACCTCCGACCACTATCATTATGGTTATTATGAAACATCCATGAAGGCAATCAAGAACAACGGTGTTGTTTCTTCGTTCTTCACTTATACTGGTCCTTCTGAAGATAATCCTTGGGATGAGATCGACATTGAGATCCTCGGTAAGGACACCACAAAGGTACAGCTCAACTACTACACCAACGGTGTGGGTAATCATGAATACATGTATGACCTTGGCTTTGACGCATCTCTGGCTTACCACACCTACGGTTTTGACTGGCAGCCCGATCATATCACATGGTATGTGGACGGCAAGCCCGTTTATACGGCATACTCCAACATTCCCTCCACTCCTGGCAGAATCATGATGAACACATGGCCGGGCACTGGCGTGAATGAGTGGCTCGCACCGTTTGACGGCAGAACACCGCTGACGGCTTACTACGAGTGGGTAACGTATAACAAACAGTAATGCATTTTTCAAAACCATTCCCCCATAAATCGAAAACCGTCGGAGAACATCCGGCGGTTTTCGGTACTTATGGGAGAAAATGAGCCGCCGGAATTTTCCGGCGGCTGAAATATAATAAAAGAAGAGAACTTTGAAGGTAATGTCTTTTGTGGAATTGCCTTACTTTACGTCATCAGAAACCGGAAGTCCCAGTCCCTTAATGGCATTGGCAACAATCTTTGCAACGGCATTCGCGCCGGTTTCCGTGAAATGTGTCATATCCGTAGAACCGGTAGAGCACATGTGATACTTGTATGCCGCATCATAACCGATGGAATTATAATGGCTGACCATCAGGCTGTTCAGGTCAATGCAGGGAATTTTGTACTTCGCTGCAAGTTTTTTCATCGCGTCACAGTAGCCGGTATAGCTGTTGACGAATTTTCCACCGGAATATGCTTTCAGACCGATGACTGTTGTCACCAGAACCGGTGTACCGCCCTTTTCGAGTGTACCCTCGATGTACTTCTGCATGTAGTACTCAAATGAGCCGTTTGTGGGCTTGTCAACATTGCCGCAGACCGGTGCATAACGCTCTGCCTTGTTGGAGGCTGCGTCATTGATGCCGAACTGTACCAGCAGATAATCGCCCTTTTTCATCGTATCGAGAATGGTGTCCAGTCTGCCGTTGTCGTAAAAGCTCTTGGAGCTTCTGCCGGCAATTGCCTGATTGGATACGCTGACATTACTCTGGAAGTAATTGCCAAGATAATAGCCCCAGCCCTGCTGCGGTGCATAGCTTGCCTTGTAGCTCTGTACAGTGGAATCGCCGGCAATGTAGATAACGGGATTGTCACTGTCCGGAACGGTGGGTTTCTGTTCAGGAACGTAAATTTCCGCAATCGGCTCATCCGTCAGTTCCATGGTCAGGTAGTCGAAATTCGGGCCGCCGTTTTCGGTCAGGGATGTGAGTTTCAGTGTGTTTTCGCCTTTTTTCAGGGGCAGTACAATGCCTCTCTCTGCCCACTGCGTCCACGCGCCCGTGGTTGTAAAGGGCTGTACCCAATAATCAGAACCGCCGTTGACTTCGATTTTCATGCGTCTGTCGGTTTCAGTGCCGTTTGCCACATAGAAAGAAATCAGGTAGTTACCGTCCTGTGCGGCATTGAGTTTCCATGTGATGGCACTGCCAACAGCATTGTTCAGGTTGACATAGGACGCACCCTTGAACCCTTCATTGACGGTTTCTGTATCGCCGCCGTCAATGGCTGCATCCGCTGCATAATAGAGGTTTGCTGCCTGTGTCTGCGTGGTAGTGGTGGTGGTCTGTGTTGTCTGTGTGGTGGCTGTCGTCTGTGTTGTGACAGCAGGCGGAGCCTCCGGAAGAATGGTCAGTCCAATGGTCGCTTTCAGAATCATCAATGCATCTGCCTGTGTTACCAGATTATCTCTGTCAACATCCGCATTGGCAATGCCCTGTGCGGACAGTACTGCACCCATGAGAAGGTTGCGGTTGATGTCGAGGACATCGCGGACATCCACAGAACCATCCACATTGACATCACCGTACTTGCTCACACCGTTGGAGGGAGCAGGTGTGGTGACAATTGTGGTTGTTGTGGTTGTGGTTGTTGTATTGGTGGTCGTTGCTGCTGCGGTGGTCTGTACCGGCTGACTTCCGACTGCTTCGAGAATCCATTTTTGGTTTGCGCCGCCGTTCACTGCCCACTGCTGGATGTTTGCACCGGCTTCCGTGCTCTTGGCATTGACCTCGATGCAGGACTCGTCTGCCGTGATTTTTGTTGTGATGATATACGAGCCGTCATTCTGCTTGACAAACTTGAACTGCTGGTTGTCGCCGCCCTTATAGGTGTAGATTTCCACATTCGCGCCGTTTTCCGTGCTCTTTGCGGAAATGTCCAGTGCATAGGTCTTACCGTCACCCACCTGTGCAATCAGCGCGTAATAGCCATTGGCAGTAGCAACGGCTTTCCATCCGGCTGCCTTGTTGGTTCCCTGCTCTGCATTGGCACTGTTTGCCGCTGTGCCGCCTTCCACCTGTAAATACAACCCACTATTGACATTTTTCAGCAGATACACTGCGCCATCCTGAAGCTCGGAGGGCTGTACGGGGGCTGTGGTGGTGGGAGGTGCAGTTGTGTTTGCAGGTGTGGTATCGGGTGCTGCTGCACTGCCCCAGTTCACCTGCTTGGAGAACAGCTCTGCAAGCACCAGTGCGCCCTGACGGTTCGGATGTACATTGTCAATGTACAGCGCATCCGCCTTGCTCGCGCCCATTTCTACGCAGCGGTTCTGGAACAGGTTGAACAAATCGACAACCTGTACATTCTGCTCTTTGCCGATCTGGTCAAGCTGTGCAGCATAATAGCGGCTTTTCAGCAGCGGCTTCTTGGTGTAATCGCCCTTTCTTCCCTGCTGCTTGACGAGAATGACTTCCATGCCCTTTTTCTTGGCACGTTTGGTCATATCGGTCACGACATTGTAGTATTCTGTTGCGTTGGAATAATTGGTATCGTTGATACCGATGGAAATGGCATAAATATCGCCTTTTTTACCGTAGTATTCAATCGCGTCAAACTGTCCGGCATCCACAAAGCCCTTTGCATACTGACCGCTTGCCGCCATATTGCGCACATTCCAACTGCTGTCAAGGTACTGGTCGATCACCTGTCCCCAGCCTGCCTGATTGCTCGTTGCCTTGGGATAGTAGTTGCAGACGGTCGAGTCACCGCAGAGCCAGAGGGTTTTCGGAAGTGTGGGATCATCCGACACCTTGTTGATTTCGATGGCACTGATGGTATAGGCATAGCCCGATTTTCCGGCAGCGGCACGGATGTTGAGCTGTCCGTCCGTTACAGGAATGAGAATTTCGTCCACGGCATTGTTGCCCGTCATATTGACGATCTGGAGCATCTTCTCCATGTAGACGCTTGTACGGCTTGTATTGCCGAGAATGACCTTCACGCGGTACAGTCCCTTGTCAAGGTCCACATTAAAGGTCGTGGAGCTTGTAAACTGCACGGCATCGCTGAGTGCACCGCTGCCAGATGCAGCAACGTCCTTTACGCCGGAACCTGCCGAAAAGCCGTAGCCCTTGGAGGCACTGTAGCCCTCGGAGGCACTGACGCTGATGTAGCCATTCTGTGCCTTATTGCCCAAATCGAATTTGTAGGAATCTGCCGCTGCCTTTGCCCGTGTTCCTGCAAAGCCCGTGGGAAGCATTCCAATTGTCAGAGCCAATGCCGCTGCAATGGCTGAAAATCTACGTTTTTTCATTTTTACACACCTCATTTGCAGTTGCCGCACAGTGCAGGAACACTGTGCGGCATGGTTTTTTACTGGAAGGATACCAGACCGATGGTATATTGCAGAATGAGCAGTGTGTCCGCATTGGTCGGTACACCGTCATTATCCACATCCGCATTCTTTGCTGCCTGCTGAGAAATCGGTTCGCCTGCAAGCAGGTGGCGGTTGAGCATGAGGACATCGACAATATCCACGTTTCCGCTGCAGTCTACGTCACCGCGCAGAACAGTCTGTACCGGAGCGGTGGTGATGGTTGTCTGCATGGGTGCAGTGGTCGTAATTGTGGTGGTCTGTGTCGGCTGTGTGGTAGTTGTGGTCGTGGTGGTCTGTGTGGTCGGCTGTGTCGTGCTGGTGACTGTGGTCTGTGCGGGCTGACTTCCGACAGCTTCAAGGATCCATCTCTGGTTTGCGCCGCCGTTGATTGCCCACTGCTGGATATTTGCGCCGTTTTCCGTGCTCTTGGCATTGACCTCGATACAGGATGCATCGCCTGTGATCTTGGTAGCGATGATGTAAGAGCCATCATCCTGCTTGATGAACTTGAACTGCTGGTTGTCACCGCCCTTGTCGGTGTAGATTTCGATATTTGTACCGTCTTCCGTTTTCTTTGCGGAAACGTCAAGTGCATAGGTGTTACCGTCACCCACCTGAGAAATCAGCGTATAATAGCCGTTTCCAGCGGATACTGCCTTCCAGCTTGCTGCATTGCCCGTACCATTTGCCTGCTCTACATTGGTACTGTTAGCTGCAGTACCATCCGCTACATGGAGATACAGACCGCTGTTGACGTTCTTCAGCATGTATACTGCGCCATCCTGAAGCTCGGAGGGGTTTACAGGAGTCTGTGTTGTGGTAGAAGTGGTTACCGATGTTGCGGGAGTCTGTGTAGGAGCAGTCGATTCTGTGGTCTGTACCGGCTGGGATGGCTGACTGGAAAAGCCATTGATTTTCACTGCCGGTCTTTCGGGGAGGGATTCATCAGAACCAAGGTAGAAGCTCGGATGTGCTGGCTGGTTATAGCAGTTCTGCTCGCCTGCAGCCTGTGTACGATACTGTACATCGTGCATCAGGGTGGTCAGGCGGATGTCGGTCGTGTAGGTTGTTGCGTATACACGCAGGTACTTGTTATCGCTGGAACGAAGAATCAGCTCTTCACGCCAGTCGCCGAAAATATCAGCTGCAAGACCGGGGTTATTCTTAGAGCCGTTATTTGCGCTGCAGCCATCCGCTGTCAGCAAACGGTTGATCTTATTTGCGCTGACATACTTGTCGATCTTTGTACCATCGAGGATCTCTCTTTCGAGGTCGCCGTCCCAGTAAATCATGAAGTTCTGGGCGGGCTTATTGGAGGCAATGGTCTTGCCGCTGCCGTTGAAGATGTCATTGCCGGTTGCACCCCAGAATTCTGCACCGGGATTGCTTGCGAGGATATTGCCGCAGCATGCACGGCCTGTATCCTTGGAATGGTTCTTATGGAAAATATTCTTGCCGGTTGCTGCATCAATGAGGGATACGCCATACGGTTCATTTTCATGGCACATCCACAGCTCCAGACCCTTACGGTCGGGGAGGAAATCGCCCAGATGCATTGCATCGCCGTGTCCCTGATTGTTGCACCAGAGCAGTGTACCGTCATCATCGAGTGTCGTTGAACCGAAGCAAAGCTCCTGCTTGCCGTCACCATCCACATCGGCAGCCATACAGTTGTGGTTGCCGTTGTGGTAGCCCTTCTTCGGATCCTTTCCGGAATTGTATACCCAACGTTCCACCAGCTTATCATTCACCACATCATAGGCAACTGCGGTCAGCTGTGTATAGTAGCCTCTGCCGGATACAGCCGAGGGCTTTACACCATCCAGATACACAACCGCACCATTGAAACGATCCACACGGTTGCCGTAATTGTCGCCCCAATCGCTTGCCTTACCTCTCGGAACACCATAATCCACTGTATCGAGTGCCTTACCGGTCGCGCCGTCGAACAGTGTGTAGTACTCCGGACCGGAAAGGATGTAACCCTTGTTGTTGCGGTAATCCTTGCTCTTGTCGCCGATGACCTTGCCCGTACCATCCACTGTGCCATCTGCGGTCTTGCAGGTCATTTCTGCCTTACCGTCGCAGTCAAAGTCCGCAACGAGGAACTGTGTATAATGTGCGCCTGCGCGGATGTTCTTACCGAGGTCAATTCTCCACAGCTGCTTGCCCTCAAGGGTGTAGCAGTCGATGTATACATTGCCGGTGTAACCCTCCTGCGAGTTATCCTTCTGGTTGGAAGGATCCCACTTGACGAAGATCTCATACTGACCGTCACCATCAACGTCACCGACGGAACAGTCATTCGGAGAGTAGGTGCATCCGCTGCCGGTCGGAACCTTCATCGGAATGTCGATATAGCTTTTGCCGCTGATAATCTTGCAGTCCTCAGAGGAAACTACCTTGCCGCCTGCTACGGTTTCCACGGTATATTTCGCACTGCTGCTGCCGCCCTTGTCCAGATAGCAGGTTGCCTTGCCAGCATCGCTTGTGTAAATCAAAGTACCGTTGCGATAGAGCTTGTACACAGCATTGTCTGCGTCATTGGCATTGAATCGCCAGCTGACCAGCATTCCATTGCCGGTGTTCACAGCACTGATACCTCTGTCGAGGTATTCCACGATGTTTTTGCCCGTACCATACGCAGCATCGGACTTTACGGGGGTTACAACTGTCGGAAGCATTCCGAAACATACCGCAGCTGCGGCTGCCATAGCGGCAAATTTTTTTGTTTGTTTTCTCATCATACATTCTCCTTTTCAGATTTCTGACTCAGCTTGTTTGATTTTTCACTTTTTATTCACGTCCAGTTCATGATTTCATTATAGCACAGGAAAAACGGTTTGGGAATGATGAATTCCATCATAAGCTTGACATTTTCTCTCATATTTGGTATACTATATATACAAGAAGTGTAAATGGTGGGATTTATGGGACATACCGCACAAACGCAGTCAAGGGAAGGAGTCAGCAATGCATATCTACATGCTTGGATGGAACTGGAAACATCCCGATACGTTTGCCATTGAACGTCCCAACGGGCATTTTGGAATGCAGCTCATTCTGGTACGTTCCAAGGGGCGTGTGAAGATGGATGACAAGGAATATCGAGTCAACAAAAACACAGTCTTCCTTGTGGAAAGCTGTCTGCCGCACTGTTTGTATGCGGATGGCGAAGAATATGCGGACGATTGGATTCGGTTCAGCATTGACCATGAGGTGGACGGTGATTTCATGGATTCGCTGCAATTGGAATTCAACGTTCCGATCGTTTTGCAGGATGATGCGATTTCGCAGATGATTGCCGCCGGTGTGGAAATCTTCAAATCGGATGCGGCACAAAAGAATGAAACACTCAACTACCTGATGCGCGCGATTCTGCGGCACATCAGCGAATACGTCCGGCAGCCGGACAAGCGCGACCAGAATTACTACACGGAAGCACTTGACAGAATCAAGCGCGAGATTTACGATGACCCTGCGCATGACTGGAAGATTCCGGAGATTGCGGAGAATCTGAGCATTTCCGTTTCCCATTTTCAGCGGTTGTACAAAAAGCGGTTCGGGGTATCGTGCATGAACGACGTATTCATCAGCCGGATGAACTATGCCAAAAAGCTCCTGCTGGAAACGGATTATTCTGCCAAAGAGATTGCGTATATGTGCGGCTATCAGAATTACGAGAATTTTTCGCGTACATTTGTGAAGTACGGGTGTATTTCGCCGGTGCAGTACCGGAGTAAGTATAAGGAGAAATAAGAAAGCAGCACTGGGATCTCCAGTGCTGCTTCTTTTTATGCACTCAACAACATTTTCTTCATCCATGCAAGGTCAAACGCGTCAATGCGTCCATCCTGACAAAGCTCCGCTGCGGATGGTACGGTCAGCGTTCCGGCACGAAGCAGGTATTTTTGCAGCATGATGACATCCATCACATTGCATACCCCGTCCGCATTCACATCCCCTGCAGCAAGCGGCGTTGTCAGCTCGTCACGAATCACCGCAAGAAGGGAGTACTCCCCTCTCGCATCCTGTGACAGCTCCCAAATCATAATACCGCCGTGTTCCTTGCCCAATGCGCATTTTTCACGCATGGTCGGCGCGCCGTTGTAGGCAATGCCGTTGGTGAAATCCGCAGTGTAATTCTCCGGATTCTCCGCAATCAGATCGGAAAAGGGAACGTAAGAATTCCAGTCCAGTGCGCCATCTGCCGTGTAACCTCTGCCATAAAAGGGTACGCCAAGCACCAGCTTGTCCTTGGGAATTTTCTTGGTTTCGTGGAAAAACTCCAAGGAACTGAGCGCGAAATCCATGCCGGCATGGGTGGTCTTGCTGCTGTCGTTGTCATATGCCATGACGTTGACAAAATCAAATTTCGCATAGGTTTCCGGTGTGACATGTACCGCAACCCACTGCGCCGTGGCAGTGGTCAGCTCGTAGCCGTTTGCATCGCACAGAACACGCAGCGCGTCCACCCAGTCGCCGTAATAGTTCCAGATGGCATGGGATGAACCAAGCTCTATGTCAAGGTCGATGCCGTCAAGGTCATATTTCTGGCAATAGGCAATGATTTTTTCATTGAACTGCGCCATTTCCTCCGGCGTGTCAATCAAGGGAAGATAATTGTCACAGCCACCGCCGCCGCCAAGTGCTGCCAGTACACGGACATCGGCATTGTGCGCACGGCTGACAATGTTCTGCATTTCGCTGTCCGGAATATTGCAGGAAAGATTGCCCTGTGTATCGGGCATACAGAATGCAATGTTCATGTGCGTCAGCGCGGTGAAATCCAGATTGCGGTAAGCATGGTACGACCAGTCCGGCAAATACCCGACAACACGGGAATCATGCGTTACCGGCTCGGAAACCGGCGGTTCTTCAATGACTGCATCCGTGAGCAGTGTGATGGAGCGCACGGTGATAGAGGAATTGCCTGCCATGACGGAAACATAATCCAGCAGGGAAAAATCCGTACCGAATGCGTCCGCCATTGCAGCGTAGGAATAGTACCGGACATCGCCCTCCACGCTGTCGGGGAGCAGTTGTGCCCATGCCTCACCGCCGCTTGTCGAGGTCAGGGCGAGATAGGGATGCTCCTGCGCGTCACAGTCCACCGCAACCGTGCAGCCCTCGGTGTACAGGGTGTCATCATATACGGGAATGGTCAGGGGGCATTCCCATGCCGCTGCGGTAATTTCCCCCTCGTACAGTGCAATGCGCGTTTGCTGCGCAGATACGGGAAGTACGGACATGAGAATTGCACCGGCAAGCATGGTGCAAAAACTACGGACAACTTTCATAGAACAAACCTCCTTCACAAAATCCTCTCCCGTTTGTGCAAGCATCAGGACGGAAAAGACTTCATCGTTTTTCTTGACGGACTGACACATGTTTTCCGCAGCCGCCTGCGGTTTATTTTCCGAACAGATTCTTGAATAACCCCTTTTTCTTCGGTTCTTCCTGCTTCGGTGCAGGCGAAGGCGCGGAGGGGCGCGGTCTGGGCAGGTCGGCATTCTGGGCAGGTTTCGGGCCGGCTTCGGATTCACCAAAATATGCGTCCATTTTCTGACGCTCCTTTTCTTTTTTGGCAAGGAGCTTGCTCTGACTTTCGGAAACATATTTCTTGAAATTCATCATTTCATGGTAAATCGTCGCAAAATCGAGGAATCCGCTGTCAAGCTGTTCACAGCTCTGCTTGCTGAGAAGCCGCGCGTAATGCTGGTTGTCAAAGGAAATTTCAAAATACCACACGCGGTCGCAGAGATAATTCTGGAGTTTTTCCTTGGCTTCTGCCTTGTATTTTTTCTGTTCCTCCAGATTGTAGTGATTGCTTGCACTGTACACATCCGGAAATTTCTTCTTGGCTGCCATGCACAGCATCAGGTCGGAAAATCCGTAGAAATCCTGCGCAAGCCGCTGAAGATGGGGCTGGCAATGTTCTCTCTGGATGCGGATAAGGCGCACATCCTCCTCCGTTTCAAAGGCAATGGCAGTATCTGCCACCGGAAGCGGCGGAAAGAGCAGGGGCAGAAGATTCTGGGGAACGCGCGTCATGGCAAAGCTGAACGGCATTTCGGAATTGAGCATGGCATCGGTCATCTGTGCAAGCCGCTGCGATTCCTCGCGCGTGGCAATGCGCACGGAACCTGCAAGGCTGTCAATCTCGGAAAGCATCAGGGTTGCCACTTCCCGTTTGGGCAGACCACCGGCGCATAGGTACAGAAGCTGTACACGGCAAAGCCGCCATGCGGTGCGCAAGAATTCCTGCGGCACGAGAAAACCGCGCAATACCGGATGATAATCCGGTGCTTTGGATTCTGCGCGGAGCATTGCCATACCCTCCGGCAGACAACAGCAGAACAGACTGCCGTCAATGCTTTGTGCAATTCGTTCGGGGCGGCTGGATTTCAGCACTTTCTGGTTGAGCGCGTCACGCAGGGATTGCAGCATCCGGACGCTGGGCATCTCCAGCAGCTCCGCGCTTTTGGGAGCGCGTGAGAATTCCAGTGCATACAGGGTGATGGAAAACGCTTTATACTGCATAATTACACCTCTCTCCGGAAGATATAGTACTGCGTCGGGTCCTGTTTATTGGTGCTGACTTCCATTTCCAGATGCACCGCAAAATCACGCAGAACCTCTGCTTCTGCACAGAGCCGCTGCATTTTCACGCCATGCTCCGTGCTGAAAAACTCTGCCGCTGTCCGGATGAAATCCTGTTTTTCTCCCGTCAGCTGCAAATCACGCACACGCCAGCAGCGTTCCTCCTCGCCGCGTCCGTGATGTACGGGGCAGTACTGGAGGCTGCACTGGTGGAATTCCCTGTGGATGGGGCGTTCCTGAATATAATTCACCCGCTGCATCGCATCGGGGAATTCCTCTGCCGCTGCGCCGTGCAGTGTGGAAAAGACGCTGCGAATGCCGTAATGTGCACCGATTTCCGCATTGAAATACTCTGCCAGCGGCCCAAATAAAAACTGGAACGGGAATGAGGACTGGTTCACAGCATTGTTCAGGGCAATGAAGCTGCTTCGTGTATTGTCATCGGGCAGCAGGGCAAGCAGATGTTCAGGAGGACGAACATCGAGCAGGGGGTTGTAGATGATTTCCTCCGGCAGCATGATGCTCGTTGCGATTCTGCCATGGCGCAGTCTGCCGTACAGGGAGGTACGATCCTTCTGCATCCAGAGCAGGAGTGAGGGAAGCAATGCAAAAAAACGGTCGCGCTGGTCATAGGGACAGCACCATCCCTCCATTGACCAGACATCGAAATTTCGGGCTTCTTTCAGCCATGTGCCCGGCTGGTCGCCCTCCACGCGCGTACAGCGCAGCAGTGCGCAGCAATAAGGCGGCGGCATACAGATGAACATATAGGTATCCGCCCACGGATTGTCATTATTGGCAAACGCCTGCGGCAGATGGTCGTGCTGGTCGCCGTTCATCCACAGCTCATTGAAGCGGTCCATCGCTACGAGCATATCCTCCGTCCAGTAGGCAGGTGCAGCGAACTGCTGATAGCCTGCTAAACGTTCCACGCCTCTGCCGTATACCATAAGGTCAAGTTTCATAGGTTCACTCCTTTGTCATATCGCCCGTTCCGGCAAGCGGATCGCCCTCTGTCAGGGCTTTGAGCTGCTGTGCCGCATACAGGCTGCGGACTGCGATTGTGTAGTTGTGCCGTGCAATGTCCAGCTCCAGCATTCTCCGGACGGAATCCGCCTGATATTTGCTGCGCAGACGGCGGATGGTATCCGTACTGTTCTCCAGAAGCCGCTGCATTGCATGGATCTTTGCAGCTGCGGCTGTTCTCATTGTTTCCCAGAACAGGGAATCTATACCATACGGGTAGGGATTATCTGCATCGCGCTGCACACCGCCGAGGTAGCCGTAGGGATTGTACCAGCTGAAGGCAAAATTGACATTCTCCTCACAGAGCAGCACATCCGGATAATTCGTTTTGACATATTCGCGCAGGGATTCTCCGGCATCCGGCTCCGTTTCACGCTGCACTGCAACCACAACGCCGGCGCTGCTAAGCGGTAAAAGGGTGGATTCACGGGGGGTTGTCTTTTCATTGACCAGCGAAATCAGGGCATCATATTGTTCCGGCGCATTGCCGCCATTGCAATAGAAATTCACTCTGCCGCAGAACTGTCCCTCACACTCCAGCGTCAGGGAAAGGGTATCGGGGATCTCCATGGGATTTTCCAGTGCACGGAGCAGCGAATAGGACGAGGCATTGTGCGTACCGCGCAGGACGGCACTGATATTTTCCGCACCCTGTACAATTTCCTCGCCGCGGTCGCGGATGCTGACGAGCACTTCCCTGTCAAAGCGGCGCACGGTACTCTGTACAATGCAGGTGACAATGGTGCTCAGGAGGACGCGTTCCTCTGCCGGTTCATGCGCGGAAACGACAATTTCAATATCCTTTTCAGGCTGCATCTGCATCTCAGTTTCCTCCCTTGACATTTCGGGTATTACCGACATCACCAACGACTTCCTTAGTGCACACATGGCAGGGCATTGCATTGAAAATGCCGTTTTTCGCCGTTACTGCGGAACGGAAAATCTGGAACATCTTACGCTGGTGCATCAAGCCCTCCTTACGCGCCCTGTCCTCGCGCTTGAGGGTTTTGAAGAAGGAGAACATGCCGTCAAACTGTGCAAGATCATTGCTCAGGTTCTGTTCCTCCACCATGATGGCAGTATACAGACAGAACAGCAGTGCAGTGTCAATATTTTCCTGATGCATATCCGCATCGGACAACAGCTCGTTGTATTCGTCAACGTTCGGTGTACCGTCACGCTTTCTGCCGATGGCGGATACGGGTACAACGCCGTAGCTCCATTTCTTGAGCTTTGCCTTGGTGAATGTTGCTTCAAAGATATGCTCTTGCAGGTCATGGGCAGCACGGGCATAATCGCCGCGGCTGATGCGGTTGTCCACCTGCGGGCTGTCGGTCTGGGTAATGGCAAGGAGTACCGTAATATCGTCGGAATTGAGCGTCCGGAACAGATTGTTGATGGAATTGGCAGTCACCGCCTCCTTGGTTGCCTGATCCTTGAACATGGAATCATTCGCGCCGGCTTTGTCCTCGATGGTCTTGCTCAGTTCTCTTGCATTGGCAAGGACAATGGCTGCGTCACTGTTGTAAATCTGGTCGGAAAGCAGGCGGAGCATTTTCTCCGGTGCATCGCTTGCTGCGTCAAGCAGCTCTCCTGCGTAGTCGGAAACCGTCAGCAGACAGACAGGTTCGAGATTGACGCAGACTTCAAAGGTGAATTCCATGAAACGCGTACTCTGCGTACCGGGCAGGAAGCCGCGCTCACGGCTGATACCGGTTTTGGCAAATTCCGAGTGCATCAGCTGCGACTGCATAACCTCATCCGCGCCGCTGGCATCGGAGAGCTGGTAGTCGCGCTCGCTGCCGGAAGATTCCTGCTGTACGGGCTTTTCCGGTCGGCTGAATGCCGCTGCAAATGCCGGTGCACTTCCGCCCTGCGGTGCGCTGAGATTCTGGAATGCCGGTGCTGCAGCGGCACTGATACGCGCAAATTCCTCAGCGGCAGCAGCGGTCTGCATATCCTCCACATTCTCCAGCTCCACGGTATTGGCTGCGGCATTGAATTTTGCCGAACCACGGTGCATTTTTACAATGTTGAAGCTGATTTTGTCATCATCGCCCAGATGCACCATACCATCGACAAACGCCTGATTGATGCCGGAAAAGAACGCTGTTTTGCCGGAGGTCGAGCCGCCCAGCAGCGTTACTACAAATTCTTTCAATTCTGCCATAGTGTCCTCCCTTACGGTAAGAGCAGAACCAGTACAAGTACTGATACTGCAATTTCTGCAAGCAGGATAATCCTGCGAAAATGTCCCATACCCCGTGCAATGCCCCGTGTAAGAAGCAGTGCATAACGGATGCTGTTCACGACTGCGGTGACCATCCATACGAGATGGAGCATCCGCCAAGTAAAGAGATTCTGCACGTTGCAGTCAAACAATGCCGCACTGCCGCGCAGCAGCAGCTCTGCAATGACAAAGAGCAGCAGCCACATCACAAAGCCGCGTATCTGAAGCTCTGCGAGAATCTGCGGCATCCGGAATTCGTAACCGCCCTCCGGTTCTTCGCGTTTGAGGAATACGCCGCGCTCACGGATATCCGCCGGACGCAGCTGCACGAGCAGGTTGCTGGGGGATTCCAAATCCGCTGCCTGCTTGTAGAACTGCTTGCTGCACCTGCGGCAAATGCCCATTTCCCCGTCATATGCCGAAACAGTGAGCTTTCTGCCGTCCTTGTAGGGCTGGCGGCATACCGGACAGCGTTCGTTTGCCGTCGGGGTATATTTCTGTAAAAAAGCCATCTGTGCTTTGCCTCCTTACTCCATAAATGCTGCCGGAACATCCGCTGCCGTAAAGAGGTAGGCATTTTCCGGCACGGGTAATGTTCCCATGGCACGGGCTGCTGCGGCACGGCTGCGGTTTTCCTGTGTGTCTGCGCCATAGTTTGCAACGGCAATTTCTCCCAGAACACGGCGATAGCGCAGCTGTTTCATCTGTTCATGCAGCTGGCGTACCAGTCGGGCATTGCCATCCTTGGACTTGCCGGATGCATAGAGCCTGTCAAGCAAGTTCTGCACAGCCTGCGCACAGTCGGGGGAATAGGTATCCTTTTCCTTTTTACACATTCTGCCGAAAATGGAAAAGAGCTGCTGCCCGTTATAGTCGGGGAATTCGTAGATTTTCAGACGGGAGGCAAGTCCTGCGTTCTGGGCAAGGAACTGCTCCACCTTGTTTTTGTAGAGAATGAGGATGATATTGAAATTCCGGCGATCCGTTTCCATGCGGTTGAGCATGGCATGAATGGCATCCTGACCGCCGCGTTCCAGCAGCTGGTATGCTTCCTCAATGACGAGTACAGCGTTTTTCTGGCAAGCCTCATCCATTTTCTTGCTGATATTTTCCGCACTGCCTGCCACATACTGGCTCATCAGCTCTGACGCGTCCACATAAATCGGCTCACGTCCGCCGAGAATGCCAAGTGTGTGATACAAATCCGCGGTCAGCTGTGCGGCAGTGGATTTACCCGTACCGGGATTGCCTGCCCATATCATATGGGATGGTCCCGGATAGGCAACGCCCTTTTCCTGACATTCCACACGGATGGCAAGCTGGTCGTTGAACATATCCGCAAGGAATTCCAGTCCCTCATATTCATACAGCTTGCTGTAAATATCCTCCGCACTGAAGCCGCGCTTTTCAAAGAGGGATTGACGTTCCTCAAAATCGCTCCGCTGTACAGTGACCGTCAGCCGTTCTTCACGGCTGGGCTGGTCGCTGCGTTTTTCAAGCTCCAGCATATGGCGGTAGCTTGCGCAGCGTTTCACTTCGGAGGCAAGGTTGTTGATGTCGCGCGCATTGCCGAAATGCTTGCGGTCGCGGTCAGCAAAATAATTCTCGAAGAATACGGGCAGTCCTTCCTTGACCTCATCGGACAGGTAGGTGGTCTGTCCGCTGATACCCTCCTGCTTTCCGAAACGGCTCTCAAAAATTTTCTGGAGCAAATCGGGCTGGTATTCCGTCAGGGTGATGACATTGGACGCGCTGAAACGGGAGTAAAGTCCCTCATTCATTGCCCAGACCTCGTGCATTCTGTCAGCATAGCCGGCAAAAATGATACACTGGCGATAGTCGGGATTGGTCATAGCAGCAACGATGGTATTGAACACCTCGTCACAGTAAGACGCGCCGCCCTCCCCTGCTTTTTCTGCAATGGAGTATACCTCATCAACCAGAAGCACACCCTCCTGCGCCTCCTCGATTTTTCCGGCAGTTTTGATGGCAGTGGAGCCGACATATTCCCCGACAAGCTTATCACGCGAACCATCGACAGTATGACCGGATTTGAGAACGCCCTCGCGCTGGAGAATACGACCGATGAGTCCTGCAATTTCCGTTTTGCCGACACCGGGCGGGCCTTGGAGGACGAAATTCGGCACTCTGCCGCGGTTTTCCCCCGTTCTGCGCCCCGATTCAAAGCGGTCAACGGTCATTTCCGGTACGGTTTCTTCCGGTTCTGTGCCGCCATTCTCATACAGCGCACGATAATTGGTGATGAAGCTGTTGAGCACATGGTATGCCGATTCCCAGCCCTGCTTGCTGCGGAGGATTTCCATAGGATCCTGTTCATCCTCAAATGTACCGCCGGCAAGAGGATAGCATTCGCGTACCGTGTCCATGGTCAGGTGCACTTCGGATGTGCCGCTGCTGCGCATGAACTGCTCAATGCTCTCTTTCATGACCTTGAGCTGTGTATAGCCGCCGTCACGGTTGTAGAAGCTCAGCGCACGGACGAGCTGTTCCTTGTCCTTGCGCGAAAAACGCAGATATACCGGCATTTGTGTGCCATCCGGCTTGCGCAGTACTGTGCCTTTCAGGCGCAGGTATTCCAGCAGTGCCCCCACCTCGTCATGCATGGGCGCACCCACGGTCAGGCTGGCATTGTGGTTGAATTCGCCGCCGCGCAGAAAGAGGGATTCGAGAATGGCAACGCGGTTTTCATGGAGCATGTTCTGCAATCCGGCACTGTCAAGGGTTTTGGAGAGGAAAATGCAGATATTTTCATTCTCGTTCGGCAGTCCCTTCCATTCCTCGAAATGCTCCAAAAGCCGTCTGCCGACCGGCTGTTCATTGAGCTTAATCAAATCCTCCAGACTTGTGAATACCAACGCTTTGCGCCGCTGTGTATCGAGCATAAAGCGGTTTGCTGCAACGGGAAGCCGTTCGCCGGTGATACGGCGCAGGGTGTATTCCCGTTTTTCGGTCTTGGCTGCGGCAGGCTGGGACTGCACGGGGGCAGAGGAGATGGCGAAATCATCATCATCGTCATCAAGGTCGTCATAGTCGCTCACGGACTGTACCGGTGCAGGTGCAGGCTTTGCCGGTGCGGCTGTCTGCTTCTTGCCCTCCAGAATGGGAAAAGCATCCGTCCCTGCGGGATTGATGGCATAGAACAATTCTCGCTGACTGGAGCAGAACACCACGCTTTCATAGCCCAATGCCTGCAAACGCTGGACAAGCAATTCCTCAAAATTCAGAATCCAGCCGTTCTGCATACAAAAAATATCGCTCAGTTCACCGGAAATGCAGAACATTCTGGTGGACACTTTATTAAAAATGGATGACATATCTGGCTTCCCTTCATTCAAATCTGTTTTCTGCTCAGGGCATCTGGTAAGTATCTCTCACACCGGGATTGGTGCAGCGGTGGCGCAGCTGCAGCTGCTTGCCGACATTGCTCTGGCGCAGCAGTTCGCAGTTGGTTTCGCGTTCCTTCGCTCTGGCACGTTCCACCTCGAAGAAATTCCCCTCATATTCCGTATGGTCCTCAATGCCGATGTTCATGACAATATGTCCGTCCGCATCCGGTTCAGCATTGAGCCGCAGATAGAGCCGTTCGCCCGTTTCGGCATGGGCAAGGCGGATGATGCGGCAATCCAGGTCGGATACCGCCTTATCCTCCTCCGTCAGGGGGATGAGCACATAGCCCTCATCGGTATAACGCTTGACAAGGAGCTTTGCCGTTTCGCGGCGCAGCAGAAGATTGTGCAGACGTTCATAGGCAAGTCCGGTTTCCTGCAAAAAACGTTCCTGCCATGCGCCCATTGCATCCTGCAATTCCATCAGGTGCTCCGGTGCAAAATCACAGGCAGAAGTTCCCTCCAGCTGTTGTGCCATGCGTGCGGTTTCCTGCTGAAGCTCCTCCCACGCGCCTCTGTAATAGCGCGGAAAATCGTTGATTTCCATTTCCCTTTCCTTGCCGCTGCAAGTTTCGCGGAAAGTATAGTGCACGATTTCCTCTTTCTGCATTTCACGCAGCTGTGCAAGCATCGCGGTGCAGTCGGCATACAGGCGCATGGTGCGGCATTCGCGTTCCATATGCTCGCGCACATGCTGGAGAATTGCATCATTGAGCGCGTATGCCTGCGACAAAGCCGCTTCCGTCAAGCCCTGTGCAAGAGTCTGCTCGGCATGTTCCTGCGCAAGACGGCAGGTTTCACAAGCTGCCTTTCCCCACTCGCTGTCACCGCAGCGCAGCTGCAAATCTGCAAGGAGCTGTGCGGTCTGGGCAAGGGTATTCCGTGCAAGCTCACCGGCGCGTTCCCTGCGTGCTTCTTCCTCGGCAATGCGTTCCATGGACGCCTGCATTTCCCTGCGCTCCTGCGCAAGCACTTGCTGGCATACCTGCATTTCCTGCCGGATGCCGCTGATGGTTTCGCGTTCAAGGGTATTGCGTTTCTCTGCCATCTCCTGACAGAGCTTTTTCTGCGCCTGACGGCAGCCGGCTGCAAATGCGGCAGTATCCGGCTCTTTCTGGCAGATTTCCGCAAGCTCCTGCACAGAATGCGTATACTCGGCATAGCATTCCGCCATGGCTTCGTCCATTTTCGACTGCATCTCGTTCTCCAGTGCGTCCGCCTTATGCGTGAATTTTTCAAGCTCGCGGGACGCTTGATTCAGACGTGCATTTCTTGCAGCCTCCCGTGACGCGTCCACAGCCGCCTTTCCGACGGATGCAGCGGTGCGCGCCATGGAAACAGTTGCGGCGATCGGTATAATGAGGGCAGCCGCAGCCACAACTGCGACCATTTCTCCGGTATAGCTCATAATTTCTATTCTCCCTTCATGGATGGGGTTTCATGGCAATGTAAAATACAGTATTCACTCGCACTAATACTATGTAAATTCTAAATCTTAAATAAAAAGCGGGACTCGGGGGTGCAACCCCCGCATATCCCTCCCCCGCTTTGCGGGGGAGGTGCCGCCGAACGGCGGCGGAGGGGGCAGCTCTTGCTATCTGTTCAAGTTAAGAAGCATCATCAAGTTTTAGCTTTTACAAACTACTAATTAACTTAATTCAATCGTCCATTGATGCGCAGCCGGCTGTCCGAAGTCAGCAGACGAACGCGCTCCGCCGGTTCCTGTTCTCCGCGCAGAACAGCATAGTCCATGCCGATGCCGTAGGGGGCAAGGGCTTCTGCAAGGAGATGGCGGACTTCATCGAGAATCTGTTCCTCTGCATCCGGCGGCAATGCACAGCATACGGTATTCACCCACTGGCTGTCCGTGCGGCGCAGTACGGGGATGATGTACAGCTCCAGTGCAAAAATATTCATGCTGTCCTGATAACATGCACCGAGCGAGGATGCGCGGTCGTGGAAAAACTGCCGCCAGACCGGTGCATAGCCTGCGCTTTTGAGTGCCTGCGTCATGCTCTTGAGCAGGCGGCGGCGTTCGTCATAGCAGCGCATTCTGCTTTGCATCAGCCGGATTTCCTGCTCCGTCTGTTCCATGCGCTGTGCGGTTTTCATGGCAGTGCCGTAGAGCTGCATTTCCGAATAATTCGCCGAAAGCTCAGGATGTGCAACCATGAACGTTTTTGCTTCTTCGAGTGTGGCAAATGTCCTGCCATCGGGCTGGAACTGTGAAAGCTCCGTGCGGCGGCTGCTGTAGCCGTTCAGCCGTGCTTCATAGCTGCCATCCGACCAGAACGCAAGCTGTTCGGGCTGCATTCTGTGGTCAATGATTTTCTCCGCTTTCTCAAACACTGCCAGCTCCTCCGGCACTTGTACTGCCGTTTCAAACAACAGGGTTTCTTCCGCGGCAAGTGCACCATGGAGCGTCTGGTAATAGTGAAACCAGCGGCGGCAATGCGCCTGTGCCTGCAAAACCTCCAGCGAAATGGTCAGCTGTAAATTCTCGCCGATGGCAATAACGCTCTCGTAAAAGCCTTCCTTCATCCACTGCTCCATATTGGCAAGAGCCGTGCGGAATCGTTCCGAGCAGCCGGTGCTGCACCATTCCAGCGGTTCTGTGCGCAAAGCCTCGCGCACCTGTGTGAATGTACGGGTGCAGACTTCTTCCGCGCGCTGGCGGGAAAAGTCGCGCCGTGCAAAATATGCCTGTTCAAACTGCTTCTGGGCAAGCAGGGCTTCTTCCGTTTTCTGCTGCTCCTGCGCAAGTGCACCGCGCAGCTGCACGGCGAGCTGTTCATATTTCGCCTGATAGCTCCGGAATTCCTGTTCGAGCCGTGTTTCCTGCGCACTTACGCTCTTTTCAAGCATTGCTTCGTACTGCTTCTGCACCTGCTTGTCACGCTCTCGGAGCCGTTCGCCGGTCTGCCTTGCAAGCTCCTCCAGTTCACGGCGGTTCGCCGCGGTAATCTCGGCGCGCTGTTTTTCCATTGCCGCCTGTACACGGCGAAGTTCGTGCTGCGCCTGTTCCATTTCGCGCTGGATCTGCGCGATTTTCTGATCCGTTGCTGCCATGCTTATTTCCCCCTGCCGTCCGTTTCATTGACAATCTGTGCACGGTAGGACTGCAAATCTGCCTGTGTAGCGTCAATGCAGGAAACGAGCACACGTTCCTGACTGGCAAGGGCATCCTCTGCCTGTGCAATGGAAATTGTTCCCTGTTCAAGGCTGTTGCGCAGACAGGCAAGTGCCTTGACTGCCTCCCGTGCCGCTGCCGCGCCGTTGTAGCAGGAGAGCATCCGCAAATCTGCGGCAATATCGCCGAGCAGCTCCGCAGCATCACGCTGCTGTACGGATTCCGTGGGCTGTACCGGCTGCTCCTGTGCCATGGCTGCTGTGGAAAATTCCACTGCGATCTGTTCGCCATGCGGTGTGAACACCAGTGTTTCCGCAGAAAGCGGCGTGTCGGCAAAGGGGATATTGTCCGAATAGGCTTCATCTGCCTCCGCAAGGGCATAGCGCAGATTCAGGCTGCGCACCGTGCCCAATGCGGATTCCAGCCGCAGTGTGACCTGCCGGATGCTGTCCGTGGACAGGATTCCGAGCAGAAACAGGCTGTTTTCCGGCTGTAACATCACGAGCAAGCCATTTTCAATGCTGTCATATGCCGCGGACAGCTCCAGTGGAATTTCAGTGACAGTCCCGTCCGTATAGGCTGCCGTCAGCTGCATATGCAGACTGCTGCGATAGGCTTCCCAATTGGACAGGCAGAAAAGCTGTGTGGCATTCATTTGCTGTATCATTCCGTGTTCTCCTTCTCCGGCTGCGTGAGCATCTGCGTAAGCAGCCTTGCACCATGGGAGGGGATTCCGACCATGCGGATCATCCCCTTCTCCACTATCATCCGATTTTTCCGTATTTCCGGCATCATCCGCGCATTGTACCTGTCTGTCAGATACAAGAGCCGCTGGTTGGATGAACCGCGCATTCCCTTGCCGTCATCCAACTCCTGCACATATGCGCCATCCACCAGAAGGTCAATTTCCGCGAGGAATGCCTGCACTGCCGGCTGTGCAGAGGCGGCAAGTTCTTCGTGGAGCATTCCGGTATAAGCGATAATACCAAGCTCCGGACGAAGCCGGCGCACTTGCTGTACAAGTGCAGCAAGTCCGGCTGCCTGCAAAAACGGCTCACCGCCGCTGATGCTCAGTCCCTCGATGCCCTGTGTCTGCACAATCCGGTCTGCAAGGTCGGCAATGGACATGAGCTTACCGCCGCTGACATCCTGTAAGGGCTTGGCAATGCATCCCTTGCAGGACTTCCGGCAGCCCTGCACCCAGAGGGCAAAGCGATGCGATGGCCCTAAGCAGTCCGTATCTGCCATGTACCATGAAATCCGCAGAAAGCCCTCAGGCACATCAAGCATTCGTACCTCCATGCGGCTACTCCGTCTGTGCAGCCGGCAGGAAGTCCGCCGGATATTCTGCCGCAGTTTCCCATTGCGGTGTTTGTTCCTTTTTCAGACTGCGGCAAAGCTTTTGCAGTGCATTCATTGTCTGCGGTCTGAGATGGCGCACCGCTGCACTCAGGCATTCCTGCGCGTCAACGCAGATGGTGAATTCCAGTGCATCCCGTTCCTTGTCATAGTCCTCCGGCAAGGGCAGGCGCAGCTTGCCGATGCAGCGGATTTGTTCACCGCCGGGGTCAAGGCTGCTCGTCACCTTTTCCATACCGCGCGGACGGCGGTAGAGCCGCAGAATCACGGCATTTCCCTCAAGGTCGGAGGCATTGACGTGCAGAAGCGTGTTCGCCTCCGCACTGTCCTCTGACAGGGGCGTACCGGCAGGAATGAGCGTGGAGAAAATGGGGGCTTTGTGCACCATATCGGCATACATGATGCCGATGTCATAGCCGGTTTCCGTCAGAAGATGCTGTTCAAGCTGTGCCTGTGTGAGCAAACCTGCCTGCACTGCCGCGCCGCGTGAAACAGTGGAAGGACAGTCGGCATAGCAGATGGTACATGCACTGCCGGTGAAAAAATCCTTGGCTGCACGGCGCACTGCCGGTGTCATTGCACCGCCGCCTGTAATGATGAGGTGACTGATCTGCTGCACGGTCAGGTTCTCCCTTGCAAGGAGCTGGCGCATACAGTCGCAGATTTTCCCCAATGCCGGTTGGAGCAGATTTTCATAAACGCGTCTTGTGTAGACGAACTCCACACGCAGTTTCTGGAGTGTGCCGTTATTCAGGCTGAGCGTTCCACGCGCCTCGTTACCGAACGAAAGGGTGCATTTGAGCTGTTCGGCAAGGCTGCGCAGCTCACGTTCATTTTCCGCAAACTGCATGGCATTGAGTCCCGAACGCTGCAAATCGGACATATCCAGTCCGTGACGATGGCGGAGATTTTGCAGCATATCCTGATACAGGACATTGGTGAAATCCATACCGCCCAATGCGCTGAGTCCCTGTACGGTTTTCTTTTCAAATCGGGGAAGCTCCTGTGCACTGCCGCGCGCTCCGCAGCGGAGCAGGCAGAGGTCGGACGTACCGCCGCCGATGTCGAGTACCATCAGCCATCCGCTGCTACATTCACGCACGGTATAGAACAACGCCGCGGCTTCCGGCTCAGTGAGGATATGGGGGGCAAATCCGGCTTCCTTTGCAGCTTTCCGCAGTGCACTGCGCTGTCCGGCATCGTAGCAAGCCGGTACAGTCAGCACTGCGCTTTCCTCACCGGATGCGGGAACAAGGCCGCGCAGATAGCGCAGAAATGCGACAACTGCGTCATAATATGTACCATTCACCTGTGCGCCGTCAAGGGCGGTGACGGTGAAGGGAGTTTTCGTTTCCAGTCTGCGTTTGAAGCAGTTGGTCACTGCCAGAGGATGCTCCGGCTGTAAGGCAAGTGCCTGCTTGCCGAATACTGGCTCTGTGCGTGTACGGTATGCCATGACGGAGGGAATGACTGCGCTGCCGTCCACAAGGATGTCCTCGGTGCAGCCCTGTGCATTCAGACGGGATACTGTGGTTGTCCATGTACCGAAATCAATGCCGATGCAGCTGACACCCTCACGGAACGGGATTTCCGTGCATTCCGGCTGCGGCTGTCCTGCGGCACGGACAAGACAGCGGTATTCCTGCGGTTTGGCACGATAGTAAAAGACGTGTGCCTCGCTGTCCTCCGTCAGAAAACTCTGCTCCTCATAACGATAGTCGGGCGAGGGTTTCCAGCGGAGAATGCCGCTTGTCATGGGCAATTCCATGCGTTCAAGCTCTGCAAGCGTTCCGGCTTCCGTCACGCTGACAAAGACACTGCTTTTCCACTGCGCTGCGAGCCAGTCAAGAGCCTGCTCCGCGCTCATGCGCTTTGCGGCATTCAGCTCCGTCATACCCTTGACAAGTGCGTCAAAGCTGGAGGAGGGTGCGTCAAGCAGCGGTACGGACACATCGCCGCGCGCTTTCAGCAGCAGAACGCCGGCGCGTGAGAGATTGGGAACAGCACCGGTCACCATGGTATACAGCAGAAGTCCGAGTACGAATACATGGTCGGACTGCGCGTTGGTTTCCGTTACGGGGCTGTAGGACGCTGTATAGGCATCAGCAGCCGTGAGGCTGACCTGCGGCATGTCTGCATCGTCAAGCAGCACGGCATCGGGATGCAGCACTGCGCCGGTTTCGCCCGTATGAATGCAGGCGAGCAGCTGTGCGAGTACATCCACGATAGCGGCATCGGAATGCCGTTCGTTCATCCATTGGGTAAGGGTTTGCGTCATATCCATCCTCCTACAGCCGGACATCCAGACGATTGACCGTACCATCGGTCTGTCTGATGTGAATATCCAGCAGTTTATCCTCTGTAAAAATAACCTCCAGTTCCAGCTCCGGTGGCTGCGGCTTGCGGCTGAGCAATGCTCTCAGACCGCGCTTGGCATTGCCGACAAGCGGAATAGTTTCCTGCAAAATGACGGTGCAGGTGGAGGGATTGAATGCACCGCGGTATTCCACGAGCTTCAGCTCCAGCATGGTAGCGTCAGCTCTTGCAGGGCTGATGAGCTGCCGGAACACCTGCTCCGGTTCGATGGTATCGCCCTCCTTGATGATTTCCACCACGCTTGTTCCCTCCTTGCGGAGCAGTCCGATGGTGGTATAGGCGCGGTTGTCCACATGCACACGGCTGCCGCTGTTGCAGATGGCTGCGCCCTTGGACACGAGTGTCATGGCGGTCTGTGCATCGGGGACAATAAGTTTTCCTGCGCCGAAAATACCTTCCAGTGTCCGCAGCAGGCAGCGTTCCCGTGCCATACCGCCGACCACAAGCACATGGTCGGTCTGTCCAATGCTGTAGCCGGTTCCGGTGTAGATGTCGCGGATGCAGCGGTTGAACCGTGCAGTCAGGTCATGCATTGCCGCGTCATATTCGGCGGTGGTGAGGGTATAGTCAAGGGTTTTGCCGTCAATCAGGTCATGCACACAGGCAATCGCCTGCCGGCTTCCCTCCATGTACAATTGCTGCTTCATCTGGAACGCAAGACTGCGCAGATGGGCAGCGGCGCGGGATTCTTCCTCTCTGGTATATGCCAGAGAATCGGGGGGCATGGACAGATCCACACCGGATTCCTGCAAAAATGCATCTGCCATTTTCCGCACAATGATTTCGTCCACATCATTGCCGCCAAGGTGCAGCTCTCCGCCCCACATCACGGGCTGGAGGCGGTTCGGGCTGACGGCATGACCGACAATGCAGGTACGCAGGAGCGATAAATCAAACGTACCGCCGCCAATATCCACGACCAGTACAAGCTTATCGCCATCGAGCGAAGCACTGTAGGCAATGGCAGCGGCGATGGGTTCATCGGTCAGGCAATTGGCTTCATCGGTCTGGAATCCGGCATCGCACAGAGCTTTTTTGGTAGCATAGCGCGCGCTCTGCTCAAAACGTGCCGGAACGGTCACAAAGGCATGGAAGCTGCTTTCATTGGGGAACTGCCGCTGCAATTCCTGATAAACCTCGCGCAGGACGTAGGTTGCCGCATCCGCCGGTGTCATCTGGAGATTGCCGACCGTAAATACACGTCCGGTGTCCTCCATGTAGTATTTGGTATTGCGCAGGACATTGTTCGGCTCGCTCATTCCATAATCGAGAGCCGGCTGTCCGACAAGCACCTCTCCATTGCGTACAGCCACGCAGGAGGGCAGAAAATGAGGGTTTTCCCGACTGCCGGCATAGCGGAATTCCACAGGATTCCAGCAGCCGGTTTCATCAATATAGCTGACAACGGTATTCGTTGTTCCAAGGTCGATTCCAACGCGCATGAGTGCCTCCTTACTTGATAAAACCTGTGATGATCTCCTGTAACTTCTCCAGAATGGCAATATGCCATTCCTGTACCTCCGGTACAAACAGCACGAACAGGAACAACAGCACGGTCAGCAGACGGATGAACCAGCCGTACACGGACGGTGCAACGACATAGCAGTGATGTTTATAGCAGAATCCCTCCGCTTTCGTTGCCCAGTCGAGGTACTCCACGCGAACCACACCGCGTCCGCAGTAATGGGTATCTACCACGTCCATTCCAGTGGTGGGGATGATGGGCGTTCTGCGGACAACGAAATCAAAGGAACGGTCCTCAAAGGGTTGTCCCACCGGATAATCAGTTTCCAGCTCCGTCAGCCATTTGTGCGACACTGCACGGCGGGCTGCGGATGCTTCCTGTCGGGCAAAGCGTTTGTTCTCCGATGGTTCGTCATACTCATGATGCATGGCAATACCGAAAACGCTGCCTGCATTGACATCCGTCGAGTCATATCCTGCCGGCTTGACAAAGCCGACAATGTTCCGGCGGCTCAGCCAGCTGACAAACATCACTGCGAGCCATGCAAACAGGGCGCATTCGAATCCGAACGGAATGCTCAGTGCGTTCCGGTTCCCATGCAGTTCCTTTACAAATTCCTGGTCAGCAAGCAATGCGCCGGCAATGCCAGCGATGACGGGCACGAGGAATTCCGCACGCAGGGGCGGAAACACAAAGGGGCATTCCTCGGATTTCGTCAGTTTTTTCCAGATGACATAGGGCAGAATACCGAGCAGAACATAGGCAAGCACACCGACTACGGGGAATGCAAGCATCACGCTGAACCAGAGAAACGCGTTGACTGTATTGAGATGCGGCGCGTTCTTTGCCTGCGGCACAGAAAAAGGCTGGTTGTCCTCTCTGCCCATGCAGATGAGGAATGCAACGAGATGAAACAGCACAAAAATAGCGGTTCCCCACCATGGGATGGAGGAAACCAGATTTTTGTAGGCATCAAAAAGCGGTGTGAATTCAGACAGCATACACATTCTCCTTATAAGCGGCATTAAAAAAGCAATACCGAGGTAATATCATGGTGGCAACGTCATACAAAGACCGCCTGCAATACAGCACGGAATGCATAAAGTTTCCTCCTATATTATACTATATTTCCGTTTTTTTCGCAACTTTTTTTTGCGCATTACCACAACAATCCCCATTTTCAGCAATTTATACAAGAGTGTGGAAAGCAAATTGGCATATTTGGCGTTTCATTGTTTGGCTGTGGACGGCAAAACGAGAGGGACGAGGAGCGTTGTGCGGGGTAGGATATTGTTTCTGGGATCAGCACCCATGTAATTACCCCCACAACCGCAGTCAAATCCTGCTGCGGCTATGGGGGCAAATTCGGGGTGCTAACCCCAGAAAACAATTTTTTCAAGAAAATTCTGTCAATCCACACTGCGGATCTGTTCCACCAATGCCTGTTTCTTCATGCCATTGAGGGATACGATCGTTGTCGTCAATGCAATCACAAATCCCACAGCAGCACACAGCAGAATCACCAGCACCGGTTCTGTCAGATGCAGCTCCGGCTCAAACTTTGGCAATTCGGGATCTGCCGCCGCCATGATGGAATATTCAAACAATTCCGTACCCAGCAGCAAGGCAAGGCACACGAAAAATGCGGAAATGGCAGCAGTCAGGATGTATTGCAGGCATTCCACGATTCCCATGCCCAGAAGCTGACGCTCGGTCATGCCCACGCACTGCATGGTTGCAAGCTCTGCACGACGGTTGAGCAGACCTGTGGAGATAATGTTAATCATGTTCACCAGCGCAATGACTGCCACCATTGCCATGATGAATCTGCCGATGATGTTCACCAAAGAAAGGACGGATCCAAATGCTTTTTTGTCGCCATAAATATCATACCACAACTCCATGTCCGCGCTGCTTTCGAGAAGTTTCACCGCGTCACGGTATTCGGCACCTTCTTTCAGATTCATCTCCAGCTGCGCACCACTGAGCGAATCGCCGTAATAGACATGGTCCTGCTCCGCATATCGTTCAATGGGCGCGTACAGCTCCACACCTTCAAACAATCCCTGCGTGTCAGTCCATGCCGTATCCGGTGTTCGGTATGCCACGGGGAAGTGATGCTCAGTTGTGGTAGCGTTTCGGTAGCCAAGCAACGTTTCTTCACCCGTTCTCTGGTTGATTTTTTCTTCGGGAATCAGTTTCTTCTTCTCTTCCTCAGTCAGGGTTTCGTATTCCTCCAGTGAAACATGCACATAGCATCTTAAAGTCCCGTCATAGGAATCCTGCTCATAGAGCGACCAGTTTTCAAAAAGCTCCGGAGCGATTTCTTTCGCGTCCTCCGAGGGTGTGATGTGCATATAGCCGTCCATCTTCAGGAATTCTTCATAGGGAATGGGGGGATCGTCCCTGAATCGCATCAGATACCCTTCTTCATTCACATATTCAACAGTCAGCGGGGGCAGCTTTCCGGTGCTCTCATCCTTCGTCCTGCCCACACCGGAGCATTGAACGGAAATATCCTCGAAATAACCGCTTCGTTCGAGTTTCTGTATCTGTTCTTCCACGTCCTCAAACGAATCGTTGTAGAATTCTGCCATCGCGCTGAAATCCCGCATAAAACCGAGATCCTCGAATAAATTCTGATAAGTATTGTTGACACCGTCAATAACGTAATCAAAGCTTGCAATCAGGGTGATGGAGAGCGCGAGGGAAAGTACGGTGATGATGAAACGCTTGGGTGCACGGCGCACATTTCTTGCGGCAAGCTTGCCTTTCCAGCCGAACAGCAAGCCGATCAGACGGTGTTTCTTCACCTTTTTCACAACGTTGCTTCTGCCGCTGATCGCCTGCATGGGGGACATTTTCACAATACGCATTCCCGTGCTGTATGCCGAAAGCCATACCCAGAAAAAGCCGGTCAGGGCAGCAGCAGCGAGCATCAGGGGGGACACGTTGAATTCCATGATTTTCTCCGCTTTCTGTGCGGTGAAAAATACACTGGTCAGACCGCTTGCACGGACGATGCAGTAGGCAATATAGGCAAGCCCCGTACCGCAGAGCATACCAATGGGCACACCGATGACCGAGAGCATGGAGCTTTCCGTGGTGATGATGCCCACCACCTGCTTCGGTGTTGCACCAATGGACTGGAGTACGCCGTACTGCCGTTCGCGTTCCTTGGAGGAAATTTCAAAGGCAGTGTCAATCACCAAGCGCATTGCTACGGCAAGGAATATGACAAAAATATAGAACAAGGCGAAAATCGAGGCAAAATTTGCCCATGTATCCACGCCGACAAAATCCCATTGCATCAGAGAGTCGTTCCTGACATATTCGCCCTCGTCATAGATCGTAAAGCCAAGCTCTGCCTTTTCAAAGGCTTTTCTGAGAACGGTTTCTTCATCTTTCAGCCCTTTTTCAAAGAAGATATAGGCGAACATACCGCCCATCATTTTGTTCTGTACCAGAGTACAGCTCTCAATGCCATCGACCTTGGCAATGGCATTGCCCTGTTCTCTGGTGACGGAAGGAATCATGATATGGTAGGGGGCTTTCTCATAGGCGTAATTGCGCAAACATGCGGTTGTGGTAGAAAAGAATGTGAACAGCATGGTCATGAGTGTGAGTGCTGCAACGATGCTGCAAATGGTCAGGACGGAATGCCGTTTCTGTTCGAAAATATAGCGTTTTGCCAACAGACTGCGAAATCCCATGGTATCCCTCCTTATGACTGTCCGGTCATCACGTCGCTGACAATTTTTCCGTCGGTGATAGTGATGATGCGGTCGCATTGCAGTGCAATATTTTCATCATGGGTGATGATCAGCATGGTCTGGTTGAATTCGCGGTTGGATTTGCGCAGCAGTTCAAGGATTTCCACACTGTTCTTGCTGTCAAGGTTGCCGGTGGGTTCATCGGCAAGAATGACGCTGGGGGAAGTAAACAGGGCACGTCCGATGGACACGCGCTGCTGCTGACCGCCGGAAAGCTGGGAGGGAAGATGGTGGCGGCGTTCCTTGATGTCGAGCATCTCCAGCAATGCGTCCACCTGCTCCGGCTTGGGCTTTCTGCCGTCCATAATCATGGGGAGGGTGATATTTTCCTCGGCTGTAAGTACGGGGATGAGGTTGTAGAACTGGTAAATCAATCCCACCTGCCGTCTGCGGAAGATGGCAAGATTGTGGTTGTTCTGTGCATAGACATCCTGTCCGTCAAGGAATACCTTGCCGGAAGTCGGACGGTCCACACCGCCGAGGATGTGCAGCAGTGTGGATTTACCTGAACCGGACGGCCCGATTACGGCAGTCAATTGTCCCTTTGGGACAGTAAAGGAAATATCGTCAAGTGCGTGTACTGCGTTTTCACCGCTGCCGTAAACCTTGCAGAGATGTTCAATTCTCAGTAATTCCATAGTCGTTCCTCCTGTAGATGTAGGCAATGCTTTTTTCTATATTCCTATTATACCACAGAAAAATCACATGAAAGTGACAGCTGTCTTACATTTTTGTCACTTTTCTCATTTTCTTCCTTGCATGTACGGGGGAAATATGCTATAATTACAATATTGACCATAAAAGGAGGGTATCCATGTCAAAAATACTGCTCGTTGAAGATGATGTTCAGCTTGCGCATAATCTCGTGCGTTTTTTACAGTCCGAGGGCTTTGAGGTACTGCACGTCACCGGACAGACGGACGCGTTGGAGGCGTTTGCACTCTACCAGTTTGACTGCGCACTGCTGGACGTTTCCTTACAGGATGGCAATGGTTTTTCGATCTGCTCTGCCATCAAATCCAAATCCAGTCTGCCCGTCATTTTCCTGACTGCCTCAGCGGATGAAGCCTGCACGGTTGCCGGCTTTGAGGTCGGCGCGGATGATTATATCGGCAAGCCCTTTCGTCCGCGTGAGCTGATTGCCCGCATGAAAAATGTCATGCGCCGTCAGCATACCGCCTCCCCCCTGCTGCGCTGCCAGAATGTCAGCATTGATCCTGCGCGCGGCATTGTGATGAAAAACGGTGTGGAATTGTATCTCTCCGCGCTTGAATACCGCCTGCTGCTGGTTTTTTTCAGCAATAAGGAACAGCTGCTCTCCCGTGACAGGCTCATTGAGGAGCTTTGGGCGGTGTCGAGTGAATTTGTTTCGGACAATACGCTGAATGTGTACATGAAACGGCTGCGTGAGAAAATCGAGGACGACCCCCAGAATCCGTCCATCATCCGCACGGTGCGCGGACTCGGCTACAAGGCGGTGGAGGGATGATGCGCGATCCGGAGGTGCGCAGTCAGCTCGTACTGCATTGCCTGCTGACGATTTTAGCCGTGATGCCTGTGTTCACCCTGAGCATCCCGTCAGCCCTCATTCTCCTCGGCTTTTCCCTTGCCGTGCTCTGTGTGTCGCTGTACCAGCACTGGAAGCGCAGCCGGAAAATTTCGCAGCTTTGTGATTCAATTGACGATATTTTGCATGGCAAGGAGCAGGTGGAGCTTTCCGCTTTTGAGGAAGGTGAACTGAATATTCTGATAACGGAAATCCAGAAAATGACCATCCGCCTGCGCGAACAGAATGCTGTGCTGCACCAGAATCACATCTATCTCAAAGAATCCATGGAGGACATCTCCCACCAGCTGCGCACCCCCCTGACCTCCATGCACCTGCTGTTGGGAATGCTGCGTTCTCCGGAACTCAGCCACAAAGAGCGCATGGAATATCTGCAAGAGCTGTACGGACTTGCAGCACGGATGCAATGGCTGATTGAAACGCTTCTCAATCTCTCCCGTCTGGAGGCAGGTGCAGTGCATTTCCGGCAGGAAACCGTGCATTGCCGCACCCTCATCCGCGCCGCGCTTGAGCCGGTAGCAGTTGCCATTGAGCTGAAAGGGATCACGGTGGATGTGCAAATCAACGGTTCACCGGAATTTACAGGGGATTTGCAGTACTGCACGGAAGCGGTCTGCAACCTGCTGAAAAACTGCATGGAGCACACGCCGGAAAACGGGCGCATTACCATTACCGCGCAGGAGAACCCCATTTACACACAGCTGTGCATCACGGACACGGGCAGCGGCATCCGGCAGGAGGATCTGCCCCATATCTTCGAGCGTTTCTATCGTTCCTCCGATTTTGCAAAGAGTGGCTATGGCATCGGACTTGCTTTTGCCAGAAAGGTGATTGCCAAGCAGAATGGCAGTTTGCAGGTGCGCAATGCCAAAACAGGGGGCGCAGAATTTGATTTGCGGATTTATAAGACGGTGGTATAGCAACAGTCGATGCTTGAAAAATTTGACAAAGATTTAACATTATTCGTATTGTTTTCCTGATAAAAACAATGTATACTATAAGAACAGTGCATCGACTGTCAGCACTCGCTGACGCGGACATCTGTTCAGGGCTGCTGTAGTTTTTCGTCAGGCTGACGGAAAAGCTGCAAGCAAGATGCGTGCAAAGCCGTCAGGCGGTCTTTGTGCGGCATTGTGTTAAATCACAAACAACAAGGAGTGTTGATGATGAGAAAAACGAAAATTGTATGTACCATTGGTCCTGCAACGGACGATGAAGCCATCCTGCGTGAAATGATGCTTGCCGGCATGAATGTTGCCCGCTTCAATTTCTCCCATGGTGATTATGCAACCCATGAGAAGCGGTTCAATGAAATTGTACGGCTGCGCAAGGAGCTTGGACTGCCGATTGCAACCATGCTCGATACAAAAGGACCGGAAGTGCGTCTGCGCAAATTCGTGGACAACAAGCCCGTGGAAATTTTTGACGGCGACCTGTACACACTGACCACACAGGATGTCCCCTGCACTAACGAGGTGGGCAGCATCACATTCCCCAAACTGCCGCAGGACGTGACCATTGGTACACGCATTCTGATCAACGACGGTCTGATCGAACTGCTGGTGGAAAAAATCGCCAAGACAGACATCATCTGCCGCGTCATTCACGGCGGCATCCTCTCCAATAACAAGAGCATCAACGTACCCGGTGTGCGCCTTTCCATGCCCTATCTGAGTGACGCGGATATGGGCGACTTGGAATTCGGCGCGAAGATGGGCTATGACTTCATCGCTGCAAGCTTTGTGCGCACGGCAGCGGACATCAACTACCTGCGCAGATTCACACAGAGTCTGGGCTGGTTCAATGTACGCATCATCGCAAAAATCGAAAACCGCGAGGGCGTGGAGAATATTGACGAAATTCTGGAGGCGGCGGACGGCATCATGGTAGCGCGCGGCGACATGGGCGTAGAAATCCCCTTTGAGCAGATTCCGGCAATCCAGAAAGAGCTGATTTCCAAGGGTTACAATGCCGGAAAGCAGGTTATCACAGCAACACAGATGCTCGAATCCATGATCAACAATCCGCGTCCGACTCGTGCGGAAATCACAGACGTAGCAAATGCGATTTATGACGGCACAAGTGCCATCATGCTCTCCGGCGAAACCGCAGCCGGACAGTTCCCCGTAGAGGCAGTACGCACCATGGTGCTCATTGCAGCGACAACGGAGAAGAATATTGACTACAAGCACGAATTTGACACCCGCAAGGAGGATGGCAACACAAGCATTGAGGAGGGCATTGCCCATGCAACTGTTACTACGGCACACGACCTGAATGCCAAGGCAATTATCACCGTCACCAAGCGCGGTCAGACGGCGCGTCTGATTTCCAAGTACCGTCCTGCATTCCCCATTGTGGGCTGCACCACGGACGAGGAAAACCAGCGGCAGATGAGCATGAGCTGGGGCGTAACGCCGATTGTCATTGACGAAGAAACCAACACAGACGTGCTCTTTGCCAAGGCGGTGGCAGCGGCAAAGGAAAACGGCATTGTCGAGGACGGCGATTTGGTTGTCATCACTGCCGGCGTACCGCTGGGTATTTCGGGTATGACGAATATGATGAAAGTAGAACGCATCTGATGATTAGAACGCATCTGATGATACGGGAGATTTCGCGCTGAAATCTCCCGCTTCGCTTTTTTTCGCGGCAAGTTTTGTCGATTTTCCGCACGATTCCCAGACCGCACTTGACGCAGCTGCAAGCTTTGTGGTATAATGTTGCTCTACGCCATATGACAGGAAAGGAGCAGTACATGAACCAGAACCAATTCGCCGCACTTCTCTTTGCCATGCTCGCCGGCTTGCAGGCTGAATCGCCGCCGGATGAGGGCAAGGTGCAGGGATTATGCCAGGCAGGGAGCGATACAGAACGGACGGATACCTCCCAGAAATGAAAATTCCCCCGATATTTCGGGGGAATTTTTAATCATTCAGTTGTTTTAAGGGAGGAATTATTCCTCGTCCTCTGCTTCCTCATCCTCAACGTCTGCCTCGTCATCGAGCAGTGCGCGCATGGACAGGGAGATACGGTTGCTGTCTGTGTCGATACCAGTAATCTTTACCTTTACCTCGTCGCCAACTGCAACAACGTCCTTAACATTCTCTACGCGGCGGTCAGCCAGCTGAGAAATATGAATCAGACCGTCAACGCCGTCAATGATCTGTGCGAATGCACCGAATGTTGTAACGGAAACAACCTTAGCGTCAACAACATCGCCAACCTCGTAGTTAGCCTTGAACTGCTCCCACGGATTGTCCTCTGTCTTCTTGTAGCCCAGAGAAATTCTGTCGTTCTCCTGATCGAGATCCTTGATGTATACCTTCAGCACATCGCCAACGGATACAACCTGACTCGGATGCTTGATTCTGTTCCAGCTCAGCTCGGAAATGTGAACCATACCGTCAATGCCGCCCAGATCTACGAATGCACCGTAGTTTGTCAGGGACTTAACCTCGCCCTCGTACTCCTTGCCGATTTCAGCAGTTTCCCAGAACTTAGCCTTTGCAGCTTCCTTCTCCTGACGCTGTACAGCCTTGATAGAGCCTACTGCGGACTTTCTTCTCTGCTCCGGTACTTCCAGAACAACAAACTTTACTTCCTGACCCTTGAGTGCATCCAGAGATGCTTCACGGGGCAGACCTGTCTGGGATGCCGGAATAAAGATGCGAACGCCCTCATAGAATACATTCACGCCGCCCTTTACTACTGCACTTACAGTTGCAGTGAGAACTGCGTTCTCTTCCTTTGCCTTGACTACCTTCTCAACGCCCATCTGCTCGTCCACTCTCTTCTTGGACAGTGCAGCTGTACCGTCCTGATCGTTTACCTTGATAACAATCAGGTCGATCTCATCGCCAATGCTTACAATGTCAGCCGGCTTCTTGGACGGGTCATTTGTCAGCTCAGAAAGTGCTACATAGCCTGTCTGCTTTGTGCCCAGATCTACAGTAACTTCTGTGCTGTTGATACCTGTTACAATACCCTTAACGCGTGCGTTGGTATGTAATTTCTTGAAAGTATCCTCGACTGCCTGTGCAAAGTCGATATCCTCCTCTGTCATTTCCTTGTTCATCAGTTCGCTCATGGTTGTGACTACCTCCTTAATTATATGCGCCGGTGTCGAAGCACCAGCTGTAATGCCGATTTTCTCAGCATTGAACAGGTCTAAAGTGTTAAGCTCGTCCGCATTCTCAATGTGATACGTCCTGCAATAGCCGGAGCTGACATCGTAGAGCTTCACAGTATTGGAACTGTGCTTGCCGCCGATGACAATCATACAGTCGGACTGCGCCGCGAGAGCCGCAGCATCGGACTGCCGTGTTTCCGTTGCACTGCAAATCGTGTCGAACACTACAAGATTGGGATTGTCTTTAGGAAGAACCTTCAAACACTCTCCCCATATTATACTATTATACGTTGTTTGGGCAACAATTGCAAGTCTTTTCTGAAAATTTTTTTCATTTTTTTGAAAAAAAGCATTTAGCACAAACTCATCCTTGAAAACAAAATAATTTTCGTTACAATGACCAACGATTCCTTGCACTTCCGGATGGTTTTCATCGCCGGCAATGAGGACAAAATACCCCTCCGCTGTTTTTTCTGCAACAATTTTGTGAATCCTTGCAACGAACGGACAGGTCGCGTCAATCACAGGATTGCCGCGTGCGGCGATCTCCTCGTACACCTGCCTGCCGACACCGTGGGAACGGATCACCACATGTTCCCCCTCGCGCAGCTCGCTGACCTTGGAAATGATACGCGCACCGCGCTGCACCATATCGTTCACCACGTCCGTGTTGTGGATGATCGGGCCAAGCGTTGCGACCTGCTCACCGCGTTCCAGTGCACGATAGACCATCTGCACCGCACGGTTAACACCAAAGCAGAAACCAGCGGATTCTGCCACAGTAATCTGCATCTTAGTTCAGCTCCTTTTCGGATGTTTCTTCTGCCATCGGGATAGCCGGCGGTTCATCGACCAGCGCACGGATGCCATCCATAATGGGCGGAACAACGTTCTTTTTCAGGGAGCGCAGCATTTCACGCTCACCAAGCCCCTCGCTCACTGCAAGCTTTGCCGCAGGGATGGGCTTGCCGTAGCGGACAATGATCTTACTGCGGAAATGCAGCTTTTCTCCGAAGCTCAGACCAACCGGAATGACATCCGCGCCTGCCTGCGCCGCAATCAATGCAACGCCGGTTTTGCCCTTGCCGACTCTGCCGTCCTTGCTGCGTGTTCCTTCCGGAAAAATCAGCAGATGGCAGCCCTCGTGGACAGTGTTGATGGCGCGTTCAATTGCCGCAGTATCACCCTTTCCACGTTCCACAGGAAATGCGCCGAGTGCACGGATGAGCGCACCGAACGCTTTTTTCTCAAACAGCTCGGATTTTGCCATGAAGCGAAATTTGCCCCTTGCGCAAATCACCACAAGCACGGGGTCTGCATAGCTGCGATGATTGGAGGCGAAGATGAAATTCCCGTTTTTCGGGATGTTTTCGCGCCCCTCCACCCTGATATTGTACCAGAAGAAGAAGGCAGCGCGCACTAAAAAGACAATCAGATGATACAGCATTCCAGCCTCCGGTTAGTTCATAATCTTCTGAATCATGCCTGTGATATGCTCCACCACTTCATTGAATCCCATGTTTGTGGTATCAAGGAGCACAGCGTCCTTTGCCTGCTGGAGGGGAGCGATTTCGCGGTGCATATCCGCATAATCACGCGCCTCGATATCAGCAAGGATTTGTTCATAGGACGGGCAGTCCGGCTTTTCGCGCAGCTCCAGATAACGGCGGCTTGCACGTTCCTGCGCGGATGCTGTCAGGTAGATTTTCAGGTCGGCATCGGGCAGCACTACTGCGCCGATGTCCCTGCCATCCATAATGACATTGTTCTCGGCGGCGATTTTCTTCTGCAAATCAAGCAGCAGTGCGCGAACCTCCGGCACAGCGGACACCTTGGAAGCAGCCATGGATACTTCGGGGCTGCGGATATAATCGGTCACGTCCTCGCCGTTGAGCAAAACGCGCTGTACGCCGCCGATGAATTTCAGCTCGACATGAATATTGTCAATTTCCTGCGCAACTGCGCCATTTTCCAGACAATTGCTGCGGATGGCATAGAGTCCGATGGCACGGTAGAGTGCGCCGGTATCAGCATGAATGAAGCCAAGCTCTCTGGCTACGGTTCGGGAAATACTGCTTTTGCCAGCCCCACCGGGGCCATCAATGGCAATGTTGATTGTTTTCATAACAAACTCCTTTATGTATGATAATTTGCCGCCAGATGTGCAGTTGCAAATGCAATCTGCAAATTGAAGCCGCCTGTATAGGCATCGACATCGAGGACTTCTCCGGCGAAAAACAGTCCTTTCACAAGCTTCGATTCCATGGTTTTCGGGGAAACTTCCTTGCACAGTACGCCGCCCCTTGTGACAATGCCCTCGGCGATGGGACGTGTGCCGCGCACGGTAAAGCTGAAATCCTTGAGCACCTCGCAGATTTTTCTGCGTTGCTGCTTTGTCAGGGAATTTCCGCGAAGATAGGGCGGAAATGCGCATCTTCCGAGCATGGGGGATACCATGCCGGCAGGTACAAGCTTGCGCATGAGGGAGGGCAGCTGCTTGTTCGGCTGCGCGGCAATTTCGCGCTGCAGCCGCTTGTCGAGCTGTTCCATATCGAGTGCAGGTTTCATATCAATATGCAGTGTATATGTTCCCTCCTGCTCCATATGCGCTGACGAGCTGAGGACAAGCGGGCCGGATACACCGAAATGCGTGAACAGCATCTCGCCCTGTTCCTCAAACACCGTCTTTCCCTCGCATCTGAGCCGGAGCGTGACATTTTTCAGGGAAATGCCCATCATCTCCGCGCAGTCGCGTTCGAGTGTTTCCAGCGGTACAAGGGAGGGGCTGAGGGGGGCGATTGTATGCCCTGCCTGCGCTGCAAGCCGGCATCCGCTGCCGTCCGAGCCGGTGGCTGGATAGGTCGAGCCGCCTGCCGCAAGGATTACACGGTCGGCATGGTATTCCCTGTCGCCGCATTTCACACCCGTGCAGACACCATCAGCAATGCACAGCTGCGTGACATTGCCCGTAATCAGCTCCACGCCCGTGCGCTTGAGTTCATCGTACAGCGCATTGACGATTTCCGCTGCCTGGTCGCTGACGGGAAATACACGGTTGCCGCGTTCCACTTTCAGACGCACACCGAGGCTTTCAAAATATGCCATGACATCCTGCGGAGAACAGGCAGCAAATGCACTGTAGAGGAATCTGCCGCCGCGCGGGATGTTCTGCATTAAGGTATCAAGGTCGCAGTCATTGGTGAGATTGCACCGTCCCTTGCCGGTGATGCGCAGTTTTTTGCCGATTGCGCCATTCTTTTCAATGAGCTGCACCTGCTGTCCGGCATAGGCGGCATGGATGGCTGCATAACATCCGGCAGCACCGCCGCCAACGACAAGCGTTCTCATGCCTCCTCCTCAAGCAGCCTTGCCCTGCGCGCTGCCATGGCTTCTCTGCGCGCCTGTGTGGCTTGCACATCAATCAGCCAGCCGGATTCGGTCTGTGTGAGAATATCTCCCTCTGCCGCTTCCTGCGGCAGCTCTGCAATGGCAATATGCAGCATTTGTTCCCCTGCTTCCACTACTGCATAATCTCCCTCAATCCTGTCAATGATAATCATAGCTTACTCCTTCGGCTTAAATATCTTTTCTGGGGTCAGCCCCCTATCACTCTTTACGTCTTATCTCCTCTGTAGCTGCAAGTTTTCGTGTCCTTGTCATAGCAGAACACCAGATTTCCGTCATTCATCGTGATGAGGATATCGTCCGTATACGCGCCGAGCCGTTTGAGTGCCTCCGGTGTAGGATGACCGTAGTCATTGTCCTTGCCGCAGGAAATGGCTGCATATCGCGGTGTGACCGCTGCAAGGAACGCGTCACTGGACGAGGTTCTTGCGCCGTGATGTCCGACTTTGAGGAAATCCACATCGAGGTCTGCGCCGGACGCAAGGATCTCCTCCTCCTCCGGCTTTTCCATATCGCCCGTGAACAGACAGGACACGCCGTCATAATCCACGCGCAGCACGAGGGAGGTATTGTTCAGGTCGTCGGCATTCTTCGACACGGGGCCGAGTACTGTAATGGTCGCACCGCCGAGCTGGTAAGTCGTACCTGCCTTGGGTGTGCGGAGCTTTGCACCGGTCACATCAATGCCGTCAAGGTATTTTTCATAGGTTCGCGTTGTGGGGACAAGCTTGTCCGCATAAATCGGTTCGAGTACAGTTTTCGCTTTGATTCCGGCAAAAACCTTTGCATAACCGCCGATGTGGTCATTGTGCATATGGGTGGCAACGGCATATTTGAGATTCTGCACATCCTGCGCTTCGAGGTAGTCAAGGATGGTCTGCGCACTCTTGGATTCCGCTGCGTCAATGAGCATGGCTTCACCGTCTGCGATAACCAGAATACTGTCCGCCTGCTCCACATCAATGACATGCACCTGAAATTCTGCGTCAGAAAGGGCAATCTGTCCCTCTGGCAGAGGCTGCTGCGTCAGTGAGATCTGTCCGTTCAGGCAGGCGATGGCAAAGAGAATGACTACTACAATGGTGTAGATGATGTATTTCTTCGATTTCTTGCTGGCAAGAAGCGGATTCTTCGGTCGTTTCATACTGTTTCACTCCTATCAGGTTGTGTTGACACTAAGCCTGACAACACGCCTTAGAACTCTAAATCGGAATTCTGCTCCGGCATGTCCGGTATAACGGGTGTATCCGGTGTATTCTGTGCATCCTGAAGCTGCTGTACCTCATCCTTGAGCTGTTCCATGCTCTTGCGCTGCTTGCGCTCCTCATACTGGAGCTTGGAAAGCAGCACACGGCGCGGTTTTGCGCCCTCATACGGCCCGATGATCCCCATTTCCTCCAGCTCATCCATGATACGCGCCGCGCGCGCATAGCCGAGCTTGAGTCGTCTTTGCAGGTTGCTGGTGGATGCTTGTCCTGCATATACCACAACCTCAATTGCCTTTTCAATCAGCTCTGCATCGGCATCCAGCTGGGATTCCTCCATTGCCGGTGCGTCTGCATTTTCCGTATTGGCGGTGGCAATCTGCTCGACTGCCTGCATGATGGATTCATCGTATTCGCTGACGGATTCCTTCTTGACAAAGGCAACCACGCGTTCGATTTCCTGTGTAGAAACATAGCAGCCCTGTACACGGACGGGTTTGAGCTGTCCATTGGGCAGGTAGAGCATGTCGCCGTTGCCGAGGAGCTTTTCTGCACCGCCCGTATCGAGAATGATACGCGAGCTGATGGCTTCCTTTACATAGAGGGCAATACGGCTGGGGATATTTGCCTTAATCAGACCGGTCACAACATCCGCAGTCGGACGCTGTGTGGAGATGATCAGGTGCATTCCGGCAGCTCTTGCCATCTGTGCCAGACGGCAGATGGATTCCTCGACTTCCTTGGAGGATGCCATCATCAGGTCGGCAAGCTCATCAATGGCAATGACGATCTGCGGCATGGGTTCGAGGTCGTCGCGTTCCTGACACAGGCGGTTGTAGTCGTTCAGGTCACGCACACCGGTATCGGCAAAGGTACTGTAACGGCTGAGCATTTCCTGTACTGCCCAGTTGAGTGCTCCTGCCGCCTTTTTCGGATCGGTAACAACGGGGATGAGCAGGTGGGGAATGCCGTCATACACGCGGAATTCTACGATCTTCGGGTCAATCAGGATGAGCTTTACCTCGGTGGGCTTTGCATGGTAGAGGATGCTCATGATGATGGAATTGGTGCAGACGGACTTACCGGAACCAGTTGTACCGGCGATGATCATATGGGGCATTTTCGCAATATCGCCAATGATGACATTGCCGGCGATGTCCTTGCCGACTGCAAAGGCAAGCTTGCTTTCCGCGTCACGGAACTGCGGAGATTCGAGAATTTCACGCAGGGAAACGGTATCCTTGCGGGAATTGGGCACTTCAATACCGATGGCAGATTTGCCGGGGATGGGGGCTTCGATACGGACGCTCTCCGCAGCAAGGCTCAAGGCGATATTGTCCGCAAGATTGGTGATCTTGCTTACCTTGACACCGGCATCGGGCTGTACCTCATAACGGGTAACGGACGGGCCGCGCGATACGTTTTCCTTTTCGATTTTCGCGCCGATGGAGAAGCTCTCCAGAACCTCCAGAAGCTTTTTTCTGCCCTCCTCCTTTTCGTTCTCGGCTTCATTGGACTTGGCATAGCACTCGCCCTTGCGCAGGAACCGGATGGGGGGAAGCTGGTAATCGCCATCGGCTTCTTCGGATTCTGCCTGCTGTGCAATTTCCACTGCAATTTCCGTGACAGCCTCCTGACGTTCCTCCTCCTTGGTCTTTTTGTGTCCCTTTTCTGCATTTGCATGTAACAGCAGTTCTTCCAATGCGGAATCGTTCTTCTCGCGGTTTTCCATATCGGAATTCTGCAGTATTTCGAGGAAATCTTCCTGTTCCTCCGCATCGTCCCCGAACTGCTCCTCCTCGTTCTCCTCTGCCAGTGCAGGCTCACCAAGAGGCACATCCATCAGGAAACCGTCAAACATACCAGCTTCATGCGGCTGTGTATTGCTCTGGGCAATGGCAATTGCCTCTGCCTCATAATCCTCCTGCTCACGCAGGTCGATAGCAGCGTATTCTTCTTCCTCGGCGTATTCCTCCAGAAATTCCTCCTCATCATAGTCCTCATGCAGGAGCTTCCAGAGGTTGCGGAACGGTGTGGCGAGCATATGGAGAAATTCCATCAGCGTCTTTTCCGTCAGGAACATGGCACTGACGAATATCATCAGGGAAATCATGATTTTTGAGCCAATATCACCCAGAATATTGAGCAGGGGCATTGAAATCAGCGCACTGACCATACCGCCGCCGCTCCACGCAAGTCCCTCCTCGTAGAGCATCTGCATTCCCTCAGAGAAGGAATAGTCAAGCAGTCTGCCGCCGCCGAACATGATCTCGATAAAAGCGCAGGCAAAGGCGATCGCAATGATGCCTGTCAGGGCACTTTGGGCGATTTTCTGGGGTTTATCGTTTTTGTCAACCTTTACCGCAACATAGGCAAGCATCCCCGGAATACCGAGCAGGGGCAAGCCAAAGAAGCCTTTGAGAGCTTTGTGCAGGATATACCAACCGGAGCTTCCCTGAATGAGCGCGACAAGCAGAATGAAAATTGCTATCGCAAATAAAAGAACGGACCATTTGTGATAGTCTACGGTTTTTTCTTCCTTTTTGGGTTCTTCCGGCGGTTTGGGTTCTTCTACTTTTTTCTTCGGGGCATTACTTTTCTTTTCGTCAGCCACAGTTTACTCCTTTCCTGAAAATGCTGCTTGTTCCGGATATCAGCGTACAAGCTCTGCTACGCCGAAACCGATGACAACAAGACCAACAAGAAGTGTATAAACGGCGAAATACTTGAATTTATTGGACTTTACCAGCAAATCCACCATACGGATCGCCAGTACACCGACCACGGCTGCCACCACGAAGCCCACCAGATACAGGGGCAGTTCTTCCCACGGCATGACACCCTCGGAGATCGCATCCTTGATTTCCACAAGACATCCGGCAAGGATGGTGGGAATGCCGAGCATAAAGGAATATTTCACTGCGGTATCGCGTTCCATGCCGGCAAACAAGCCGCTGCAGATGGTCGAGCCGCTGCGCGAAATGCCGGGGAACAGGGCAATTGCCTGAAATATGCCAACGGTGAGGGCTTCTTTCCATGTCAGGTCTTTTGCTGTTTTCTTTCCGGTGACGCATTTGTCGGAGAGGAACAGAATCAGCGCGGTATAGAGGAAGAAGCAGCCGAGTGCAATCAAATAGGTCTGTGCGATATGTTCAATGAAGTCGCGTAAAAAATAGAACGGTACAAGTACGACAAGGGAGAGCAGGAGCATGACGATCATGCGGCGTTCGGGGGTTTGCAGTCCGTTTTTGAACAGCGTTCCGGTGCACAGATCCTTGACCATCCGTCCTGCCTCGCAGACGAGGGCTTTGACGGTGCTCCAGAATGCAATGCAGATGGCAAGCAATGTGCCCAGATGCAGGAATGCGGAAAAGAGAAAGCCCGTTTCGCTTTCCGCGGTATTGGTCAGATGGGCATAGAGCATCAGGTGACCGGAGCTGGAAACCGGCAGAAATTCGGTCAATCCCTGAATAATACCTTGCAGAATCGCATCTAAAATTGTCATATGTAGTCCTCCTGTACTGTATGCAGTGCCGCCGGAATGCCGACGGCATCGCATTACTCACGCATAACGTGGGTTTCCTGTTTCAATCAGTCGGTACAGCCCTTCGATGGCATCGGACAGGCTGCCGAGATGGTCAATCAATCCCATTTCCACTGCCTGTGCACCGGATACGACCGAGCCGACATCGGTGGCAAGTTCCTGTGTATTCATCATCAGGCTGCGAAATTTTTCCTCCCCTACACGGCTCTGTGCTGTGACAAAGCGGATGATCCTGTCCTGAATCCGGTCAATATAGGAAAGACTCTGGGGAACGCCGAGCATCATGCCATTCATGCGCACCGGATGGATGGTCATGGATGCGGACGGTACGATATAGGATTCCATCGCGCTGACGGATAGCGGCACTCCAATGGAATGTCCGCCGCCGACCACGAGGGATACGGTTGGTGTTTTCATACCGGCAATCAGCTCTGCAATGGCAAGTCCGGCTTCCACATCGCCGCCGACTGTGTTGAGAATGATGATAAGCCCCTCAATGCTCCTGTCCTGTTCAATTGCCACCAGTGCCGGAATGATATGCTCATATTTGGTGGTCTTGTTCTGCGAGGCAAGCACATAATGTCCCTCGACCTGTCCGATGATGGTCAGGCAGTGGATGAGATGCTTGGCATTCTGGGGGCGGATGCTGCCGGTCTTTTCAATCAGCTCGCTTTCATCAAGCTGCTGCTCCGTTTCACTGTCCTTTTCACTGTCGTTTATCGCTTCTTCATCCTGTGGCAGGGTATATTCACCGCAATTTTCCTGCATAGCTTCTCCTTTCTCCTGCAAACTTCACACTGGCGCGTGGGGAAACGCGCACGATTCTCTGCCGTTTTCCGGCATAGAAACAGTATGGCTCAAAGGGGGAGAATTATGCATCCGCACAGTGGTGCAGTTGTGAAAGTACACATACTTTTATTATACCATATTTCTGAAATATGTCAAGTGGATTTTTTGCTGAAACGGCGAAAAAGCGTTACATTGCAGACTGTCGGAATTCCCCTTTTCCTGCCGCTTTTTCCAGCTTGCATAAACGCAGTACGGGGAAGAAGTCGCCGAAATATAGCCCCTGCCCCTTCGGGCTAAGGAAATGCACCGGACAGCGTTGCTGTTTGTGCCTGAGAAAAATCCTTTTTCCGCAGACGGATTATTTTTATTGCACGGCTGCACATTCTGACAGAATCCGACTCCCCTCCTGTGCTACAATAGAGATACCACAAACAAAAGGAAAGGATGTTATGGCTAATGAAACTGCACTACGACATTGAAAGCGGACAGCTCCTTGTCCGCCTTGACGGTGAGATTGACCATCACTGCGCCGGACTGATGCGCACGGAGGTGGACGCTGCAATTTATGCCCATGCACCGCGCACACTCGTCCTTGATTTTCAGGATGTCACTTTTATGGACAGTTCCGGCATCGGGCTGATTATGGGACGCTACAAAATTCTCCAGCCATTGGGCGGAGAAATCGTTCTCCTGCATCCGGCTCCCCATATCAAGCGCGTTTTGCAGCTTGCCGGCATGGAACGGCTTGCAAGGATTACCCATAAGCTCGAAAAGGAGGCTATGCAATGAAAATTCTAAACGAATGCAAATGTACATTTCCTGCCAATTCTGCCAATGAAGCACTTGCCCGTGCAATGCTCTCGGCATTCGTCATTCCTGCCGACCCGACCGCACAGGAGCTTGCCGACCTGCGCACGGTCATTTCCGAGGCTGTCACAAATGCGATCGTACACGGCTACCGCGGTACAACGGGCGAAGTAGCCGTCTGCCTGCGCCTGCTGCCGGAGCGCGTCATTTACATACGCGTCAGCGACAAGGGCTGCGGCATTGCGGATGTGCAGAAGGCAATGGAGCCGCTGTACACCTCCGCGCCGGAGGAAGAGCGCGCCGGACTGGGCTTTGCCATCATGCAGACCTTTACCAATTCCCTCCATGTGCGCAGCGTTGCCGGACATGGTACAACCCTGACCATGCGCCGCCGGCTTGGGGAACAGCATGAAGAAGCAGGCGTGTGAACCCCTGCGCGCGGAGGAGCATCTGGGACTGGTGCACATGTGCGCCGGACGCTTCCGCAGCCGCGGCATTCCCTACGAGGACCTCTATTCTGCCGGCTGCGAGGGACTTGTCAAGGCGGCAAATGCCTTTGATGCAAACCGCGGCGTACAATTTTCCACCTATGCTGTTCCGGTGATTCTCGGCGAAATCAAGCGATTATTCCGTGACAGCGGTACGGTGCATGTGTCGCGCAGTCTGCGTGAGCTTTCGCTGCGTGTGCAGAAAATCCGTGAACAGCTGCTCAAGGAAACGGGTGATGAGCCGCCGCTGAGCGTTCTTGCAGAACATGCTCAGGCAAGCGTGGAGGATGTATCCCTCGCGCTTTGTGCCGCAAGTCCCGTGCTGTCCCTGACCGCGCCTGACGAGGGGGAGGGGCAGATCGACATTGCCGTGGAAGCCCCTGACGAGGGCATCAGCGACCGGCTCGCACTGCGCCAGATGCTTGCCACACTTGCACCGGCTGACCGGATGCTGCTTGAATATCGGTATTACCACAGTCTGACACAGGTACAGACTGCCGAAAAGCTCGGCATGACGCAGGTACAGGTGTCCAGACGTGAAAAAAAGCTCCTGCTCTACCTCCGGCAGGAGCTTCTGAAATAGCCGTTCTGTTCCAGCGATTCGTGAAATAAAAATTACCTTTTCAGAAATTAGAATTACTTTTTTCGTAAAGGCTATTGACAAAGCGGAAAGAATATGCTATAATAGCAATATCTTCCGACTGCGTGTCGGATGGAACGTAACAGAAAATCAGGAGGATCGACTATGAACATGAAGAAAACAGCCGCAGCTTTGCTGGCACTTATCACAGCAGGTTCTGCAATGACGATGCCGGTATCGGCACTCCAGTTTGTCGGCGGAGATATTGACGGTGACGGAAAGGTATCCGCATCGGACGCAGCATGGATTCTGCAATATGCAGCCTATGTCGGCTCAGGAGGTACGGACTCGATTTATGAATTTGTACCGCTTGCCGAAACTGAACCCGTTGAGCCGGAAAAACCCGAAGGAGTTACTCTTCCGGAGCTGTCCGGTCTGACGCTTACGCAGTGTATGGACGCTGGCTATGAATTAACCGGCTATCTATCGTATAACGATGTTTTCACTGGATACGTTAATTATAGCGACTACACCAATGACGAAATTGAAAAACTGGTTGCCTCCTTCGAGGGCAAGACAGTAGCCGAAATGGTGGAGGAACACGACATCAGAATCGGTTATTTCGGCTTCAACGGCAATTACACATTCACAACGTATGTCGGCTCTTTGCATATTAAATTTGATTTGGAGCATGGTGCACAGGCAGTGGAGATTCACAAGGATGAGAGCTTCTTTGATCTGGAGGAGGCTGCGGAGGTACAGGCAGACACGCTGAACAATGTGGAATTGGATTATGTAGACATACTGCTTGATTTTGACGAGGCATCCACACAAAGACTGCTTGACATGGAAAAAAAGAGTACGGACAAGATTAAAGCCATTAGTGATGAGCTGGTGGTTGAGAGAGCATACTACAGAACAAGTAACTGATAATTTCCTCAAGAAAGAGCCGCTGCATTCCGGTGCAGCGGCTCGCAGCTTGTCAAAAAAGTCTTTTTTCTGGGGTTAGCACCCCTGTAACTGCCCCCACAGCCGCAGTTAAATCCTATTGCGGCATACCGTCGCCCTCAAGCAGC
>SVNO01000076.1 GCA_015066845.1 Ruminococcus sp.
AATTTGCAGGATCTTCTGTACCGTGGCATCGCCGATGCTGCGCTTGGGTTCGTTGACAATGCGCTCAAAGCGCACAAGGTCATCCGGATTCTGCAAAAGACAGAGATATGCTGTGACATCGCGGATTTCCTTTCTGTCCTGAAAGCGCATACCACCATACACACGGTAGGGAATCTTATTGCGCAGCAGTGCGCGTTCCACGCTGTTTGACAATGCGTTCATGCGGTAGAGCACGGCAAAATCCGTGTAGGATTTGCCATCCTTGATTCCCTGTTCAATGGTATCCGCAATGAACTGTCCCTCATCCTTTTCCATGCTCACTTTCAGCAGCTTTACCTTGTCGCCCTCCCCTGCCGCAGTCCAGAGCGTTTTGTCCCTGCGGTTTTCGTTGTGGGAAATCACGGCATTTGCCGCATCCAGAATATGCTGGGTACTGCGGTAATTCTCCTCCAGCCGAATGACCTTGCAGCCGGAGAACTGCTCCTCAAATTGCAGGATATTTTCAATGGTCGCACCGCGGAACCGGTAGATACTCTGGTCGTCATCGCCGACCACGCAGAGATTGCAGTGCTCCTGTGCAAGCAGGCTCACAAGGCGGTACTGCGCATAGTTCGTGTCCTGATACTCGTCCACCATCAGGTAGCGGAATTTGCGCTGGTACTTCTCCAGCACATCGGGGCATTCCTCAAAAACGCGCACGGTCAGACAGATGAGGTCGTCAAAATCCACTGCCTGCGCATCATGCAGGCGTTCCTGATATGCCTTGTAGAGCTTTGCAGCAACCGCTTTCCAGTAATCCGAACCAGCTTCACGGGCGAATGCATCGGGGGAAAGCATTCTGTCCTTTGCATGGCTGATGGCAGAAAGGATGCTTTTCGGAGGAAATTTCTTCTCGGAAATATCCATCTCACGCATACAGGATTTTATCGCGCGCAGGCTGTCGTCACTGTCGTAGATGGTGAAATTGTGTTCATAGCCGATACGCTCAATGCAGCCGCGCAGGATGCGGACACATGCGGAATGGAAGGTGGATGCATGAATATCCATTGCCGCATCCCCTAGCGTTTCGGCAAGGCGGCTTTTCAGCTCAGCGGCAGCCTTGTTGGTAAAGGTGATGGCAAGAATCTGCCATGGCTGCACAGGCCGCTGTGCAATGATGGACTGCAATTCACCCATGGTCATGTCGCCGCCGTTGATATATTCCAAAAGCCGCGCAATTTCGGCATCCGTTGGGAGGAATGCCGGTGGCTGTGCGGTATCGCCGAACAGCACCATATTGGCAATGCGGTTGACAATCACGGTGGTCTTGCCGCTGCCTGCGCCGGCAAGGACGAGCACGGGGCCGTTGACGGTGGTGACAGCCTCGAACTGCTGGGGATTCATCCTCGAAAAGCAGCGGCGCAGTGCTTCTTGTCTGAGGGTAAGAAATTCTGTTTCGGTCATGGGATACTCCTTTTGGGATGATGGACATATTCATAGGGCAATACCGCACAAAGGACGGTGCGGTATTGCCTATGTATATTATAGCACAGATTCCCACCCTTGGCAAGTCTCAAAATCATTCCCCATCTTTGTGAAATTATTGACAATCTGCAGGAAATATGGTACAATAGAGAGGACGCTGCTGCCGGAATGGATCATCCGGCGGCAAAAAAGGCAAAGGAGTAGGATGCATGGAACAATTCAATGAAATCATCAAAAAGGTGGACGACATTGTATGGGGACTGCCGCTGATTATTCTGATTATCAGCTGCGGAATCCTGCTGACCATCCGTCTGCGCGGCATTCAGGTGCACAAGCTTGGCCGTGCCCTGAAATATATGTTTCAGGATGAAGCAGGTGCAAATGGCGAAGTATCAAGCTTTCAGGCATTGTGCACAGCATTGTCTGCCACCATCGGCACGGGCAATATTGTCGGCGTTGCCACGGCACTTGCAGCCGGCGGTCCGGGTGCGCTTCTCTGGATGGAAATTGCGGCATTTTTCGGAATGGCAACGAAATATTCCGAGGGGCTTTTGTCCATCAAATACCGTATCAAAGACAAAAACGGTCAGTACCTTGGCGGCCCGTTCTATTACATTGAGCACGGCATGGGCGAGAAGTGGAAATGGCTGGGCAAGCTTTTCGCCGTGTTCGGACTGCTGGCAGGTCTGATGGGCATTGGTACGATTACGCAGATCAATGGCATTACCTCGGCAGCCAACAATTTCTTTGACCCACAGGCTGTCCACACCGTCCACCTGTTCGGGATGGATTACACATGGGCGCAGATCATCATGGGCTTTCTCATCACCCTCTGCGTTGCCCTCATCGTCATCGGCGGCATCAAGCGCATTGCCACGGCATCGGAAATCATCGTGCCGTTGATGGTGGTTATCTACATCAGCTGCTGTCTGATTATTCTGATTACACATATCACGGAAATTCCGGCGGCAATTGTCACCATCATAGAAAGCGCGTTCGGACTGCGCGCAGTTGGCGGCGGTGTGCTCGGTGCAGTGTTTGCCTCCATGCAAAGCGGTATTGCAAGGGGTATTTTCTCCAACGAAGCCGGTCTGGGTTCTGCCCCCATTGCAGCAGCAGCAGCAAGAACCAATGAACCTGCACGACAGGGACTTGTTACAATGACGGGCACATTCATTGATACAATTCTTGTATGCACCATGACGGGATTGTCCATCATTATTTCCGGCTGTCTGGAAACCAATCCGGAATTACAGGGCGTGAGCATCACCACGGCGGCATTCCAGTACGGGCTGCCTTTTCCGGCAAAGGTGTCCTCGTTCATTCTGATGATGTGTCTGGTTTTCTTCGCATTTACGACCATTCTCGGATGGAACTACTATTCTGAACGCTGTCTGTCCTATCTGACAGGATCGAATCAGACTGCGACAACCGTATTCCGTTGGCTGTACATTGCAGCGGTATTTGTAGGGCCGTATCTGACGGTGGAGGCTGTCTGGAATCTGGCGGATATTTTCAACGGTCTGATGGCACTGCCGAATATTATCGCGCTGATTGCGCTGTCCGGTGTAGTGGCTACGGAAACGAAGGATTATCTGCAAAGGACGAAGTAGAGTCTGTTCACATAAAAAGGGCTTCTGCACATTTTGCAGAAGCCCTTTCTTTCACAATTTTTCCACCCCGATTACCTGCACACATTCCTGCACAACACGGAAATGCACGTCAAATCCGGCATACTGCATACTGTACACCCTCTCCGAATCATTCTGGTAGGATGGGCGAGGATCCTCAGCAAGACAATCGATCATCGTCTGCCGCTTGTCCTCCGGAAGGCATTCCAGCAGCTCCGGCGGCACTTCCACCTGCAAGCGGTGCGACTGCTGCGCATCGGCATAGCCCCCCAATGCCTCCGGATGGCTGTCGGCAAAGGGCAGATAGGGCTTGATGTCATAAATCGGCGTACCATCGAGCAAATCCGCGCCGGATACCACCAGCACATCCCCCCTGTCAGCAGTGTGCCGGATTTCCACCAGCTTCACGCAGGACAGCCCAAGGGGATTCGGACGGAACGGCGAACGGCTTGCAAATACGCCGATGCGCTGATTTCCGCCAAGCCGCGGCGGACGCACAGTCGGCGACCATTGTTCACGATGCGCCTTGGAAAAATCAAAAATCAACCACAGATGCGAAAAGCCCTCCAGTCCGCGCAATGCCTCGGATTTGCGGTATTCCGGCAGGAATTCAATCTCTCCGGTCAGGGTGGGAACTCTGCCGCTTTGTCGGGGGATGCCGAATTTTTCCCGAAAATCCGTGTGAATTACGGCAATCTGCTTGATAATCATGCTGTTTTCCATCCGTTGTTCCTCCTATAAAAAAGGAGTTTCCCAAATCGGGAAACTCCATACGCAATGCGCGTTGGTGAGATATGAGGGACTCGAACCCTCGACCCCACACTTAAAAGGCGTGTGCTCTACCGACTGAGCTAATATCTCACAACTGCTTTATTATACCACATTTTTGATAACTTGTCAACCCCTTTTGCATGAAAATTTCAGAAAAATTATTTTATGGAATTTTCATCCGTACAGCATGGTAAGGTTGTTGATATTTTCACGCAATTATGGTATAATACTGGTAGTAGTTTGTAAAAGCTAAAACTTGATGATGCTTCTTAACTTGAACAGATAGCAAGAGCTGCCCCCTCCGCCGCCGTTCGGCGGCACCTCCCCCGCAAAGCGGGGGAGGGATATGTGGGGGGCTGCGCCCCCCGAATCCCGCATTTTCATTCAAGATTTAGATTTTACATAGTAGTAGATTCAATTAGGGAGTGTTGACACTAAAATAATACGCAGATTTTCGAGCAGAAATTTCATGCAGACAAGGCAAAAAGGTGCAGGCAGGCTGTCGCCTGTCAAACCTTTTTAACGCAGGATGTGTGAAATTTTGCCGAAAAGATGTGTTGTTAGGCTTAGTGTCAACACGACCTAGGGCAATACCACACAAAGGACAGTACGTCGGATTTGCGGTCAGGGAGGTGCGCGGATGATGAAAAAACGAAAATTCTGGATGCGTTTTCTGCTTGCGGCAGCGGTAATGGCTCTGTTCGGTTTTCTCTTTGTGCGCTACCTCTTTCCCCTGGCGCAGCTGCTCACGCAGGACAGCGGACGTGCAGCGGTAATGGCGCGGATCGAATCCTTCGGGTTTTTCGCACCCCTCGTTTTTTCCGGTCTGATGGCACTGCAAATCGTCATTGCTTTCATCCCCGGCGGTCCATTGGAACTGATTGCCGGTATGCTGTTCGGCAGCGTCAAGGGCATTCTCTTTTCCATGCTTGGCGCGGCGGCAGGCACGGGTATTGTCTGCCTGCTGGTCAAGTTCTTTGGCAGACCTCTGGTGCATTTTTTCGTTCCGGAGCAGACTATGGAGAGATTCAGTGTTTTGCAGGATGAAAAAAAGCTGGAATTCTGGGTATTTCTTCTTTTCCTGATTCCCGGCATTCCAAAGGATCTGCTGACTTATTTCGTACCGCTGACCAAAATGCCGCCTCTGCGCTTCCTGTTTCTCAGTACGCTTGCGCGGCTTCCGGCGGTGGCAGTTTCCGTCTGCATGGGCGACAGCCTGACAGAAGGGCGGTACTGGCTGACCATTGTCATTGTCTGCATTGCCGTGCTTGCGGCAGTCATCGGGCTGCATCTGCGCAGCCACATTCTTAACAAAGATGAGGGCTCTTTATGAAACGCATTTACTATATCTGCAATCTGCAAGCCGGAAAAGCCACAATTTCCTCCAAAATCGGCAGCATCATCGACATGATGACAAAGGCAGGCTATGAAGTCACGGTGCATCCGACGCAGGCAAGCTTTGACGCGGTGCTCTGTACCACGGCGGCAGCGGAATCGGGACTGTATGAGTATATTTTCTGTTCCGGCGGTGACGGAACGCTCAACGAGGTGATGTGCGGCATGATGAATGCGGCACACAAAATCCCCATCGGCTACATTCCATCCGGTTCTACGAATGATTTTGCGCGGAGTATCGGCATTCCCAGAGGTGCACTGAAAGCGGCACAGTCAGTGCTCGGAGGTGTCCCGCGCCGTTTTGACATCGGCATGGTCAATACACGGAGCTTCAATTATATTGCCGCATTCGGTGCATTCACGGATGTGACCTATGAAACGCCCCAGTCGGCAAAGAATATGTTCGGGCAGGCAGCATATCTGTTCAGCTCCATGAAAAAACTGACCAATATCCGCGCATTTCCCATGCGCATTACCTGTGACGGGGGCGTTTATGAGGGGGATTTCGCGTTCGGGATGATTACCAATACTGCGTCCGTCGGCGGTGTCGTGAATATCAGCGATTTCCGCTTCGATGATGGCTTGTTTGAAGTCACGCTCCTCAAACGTCCGGAAACACCGGCAGAGCTGCAAAAAACCATTACGTTTCTCAAGGACATTCACGAGATGGAGAATACGGACAAAATCCTCACATTCCGCGCGGCAGATATTACCATTGAGCTGCTCGATACGGTGCATGTGCCGTGGACGATCGACGGGGAATACATGGAAAGTGCCGCAAAGCTCCACATTGTCAATCACAAGCAGGCAGTATCCCTCCTTGTGCCGACAGAGCACAGCCGTACGGGATTTTCTGCGATATCGCCCCATCAATAGCTTTGTGACGCTTGCTGCAAGCAAAGACACATTGCGGTTCGTTGTACTCTCGTCGTGGGTAATGCACTGTTCTTTGTGCGGTATTGCCTGAAAAATCTCTTGCCATTTTCGGAAAAATATGCTATAATAAAGGCAATGCCGTACAGAAACGGTATTGCCTTATATTTATGGAGAGTGAACTATGAACAAACAAATAATTCTTGCCTCCGCGCTCCTGCTGCTGCTGACAGCGGTGGGCTGCAATGCACAGGAGGATACAACCAGTAAAATCTATGTCAATCCGTCCACAATGCCGGAAACGCAGACAATTGCCGTAGAAACCACATCTGCCGACACCACAGCTGTACAGACCACGACCGCGCAGACAACGACCACAGTCACCACGACACAGGCTGAAACAACATCCCCTGCCGCAAGCACTGCGCCGGAGGAAGCTGCGCAGACTACGGAATCCGCACAGACCATGGAAAATCCGCAGGAACCTGCCTCTACTGAAATCGACATCAAGGAGAGCATCCGCAAAAATTTTACGGGCGATCCGGAATTGCTCGGTCGCTGGCGGTTCTTTGACGGCTACGAATACCGGTTCCGTGAGAATGCTGACGCGGATACCATGGTGGACTATTCCGACATGCTGTATTTTCAGAACGACAATATGTATTTCCTCAACCAATTCTACCCCATCCAAAAGGACGGAAATTCCATCTTCATTTCCAATGCAGAGTCAACACTCGTGCACCTGACTCCCGTCAATGGAACGCTGAGCAGCGATTACAGCGGTATTTACACACTGGACGACTGCGGTTTATATGAATACATTTCCTCCAATGATCCGGGGGCAAGGTTCACAGTGGAAGTGGGCAATGGTACATGGGTTTGCCATGCAGTGCAGTACACAATCATTGACGATTCGCTGCGAATGCACAAAAACGGAGATTGGCTCTCCATGCAGTACAAGATTATCGAAGATGAACTGCACATGACGGATGATGAAGGTGACAAGGTTGTGCTGACAAGGGTGGACGAATAATGGCTAAGGCATTGCGTGAATGTCTGTGTGCTGTTCCCGTGCTGCTGTTTGGCAATTTACTCCTGCTCTGGCAGATGCGCGCGGAGAGCACAACTGCCCTGTACATCGTGCTGACCGTGGTGCTCAGTCTTTGGTATCTTGTCGTCCTCTGCCGGATTTACCGGAAACATGCCGGCAGCCGGCGGCTTGCGATGATTGCACACGGCTTGCGGCTTGTGCGCTACACGGTGTTCTGCTGTGCAGTGCAGCCGCTTCTCTGCATTCTGGTGCTCGTCCTGCGAACGCCGCAAAACTGGGCAGATACCGCATGGTTTGCTGGAAATCTTCTGTTTTTCGCCGTTTTCATCCTGTTGATGCTCCTGTACGGGCTTGTACGTCTGGGCGTTGCGGCAAGGCAGGTCAAGTGGTACTGGTATGTGATTCTCTACCTTGTGTTCTGGATTCCCGTTGTGAATCTCCTGCCGCTGCTGCATATTTACCGCACAGCAAGGCGTGAATTCTACTTTGAAGCGGCAAAACTGGAGATGGATGCCATCCGGAAAGAAAGCGAAATCTGCAAAACGAAGTACCCGATTCTGATGGTGCACGGTATTTTCTTCCGTGACTGGCAGCTGTTCAATTACTGGGGCAGAATTCCGGCAGCATTGCAGAAAAACGGCGCGGATATTTACTATGGAAACCAGCAGTCCGCACAGAGTATTGCCGCCAGTGCGCAGGAACTTGCGGCGCAGATGCGCAGCGTCCTTGAACAGACGGGCGCGGAAAAGCTCAATATTATTGCGCATTCCAAGGGTGGTCTGGACACGCGGTATGCGATGCATGAGCTTGGCATGGCGCAGTATGTGGCAAGCCTGACGACCATTGGCACACCCCATCAGGGCTGTGCATGGGCAGAGGAGCTTCTGGAGAAAATTCCTGCTTCAGTGCAGGAATGGATCGCAGCGAAATATGCGAAAATTTTTCGGGGACTTGGTGACAAAAGCCCCGATTTTCTGGGCGGTGTCCACGACCTGACCGCTTCGCACTGTGCGCAGTTCAATGCGGCATATCCGGTACTGCCGGATATTCCCCACCACTGCATTGCAACACAGATGCGCAGCGTCTGCTCCGCGCCCTTTCCCCTCTGGGCAGGGTATCTGTGCAACAGGATGGTTGACCGGAAATGCAAATCGGACGGACTGGTGCCGGTGGATGCGGCGCAGCTGGAAGGTGCGAAATGCACGATACTGCCGCCGCCGAAATTCCGTGGGATTTCCCATGGGGATATGATTGATTTGTTCCGCGAAAATATCAAGGATTTCGATGTGCGTGAGTTCTATGTGGGGCTTGTGAAGGATTTGAAGGAACAAGGGCTGTAGGTATATAAAAGAGGTCTGCTGAATTTGAACAGCAGACCTCAGCTTGTCGAAAAAGTCTTTTTTTGGGGTTGGCACCCCTGTAACTGCCCCCCACAGCCGCAGTTAAATTCTATTGCGGCATACCGTCGCCCTCAAGCAGCATCCTGACTCAGGCTCAGGCACCCAACCCCTCCCCCAAAGGGGGAGGGGCTATTTTTCGGGGACTTCGCTGTACAGCCCGTCCCCTCTGCTTCACTTCGTTCAGCATCTCCCCACCCCGTGGGGAGTCACCCGAACCCCTTGTGCGGAGCTATCGCTCCGCGTTT
>SVNO01000077.1 GCA_015066845.1 Ruminococcus sp.
CTTCACTTCGTTCAGCATCTCCCCACCCCGTGGGGAGTCACCCGAACCCCTTCCCGAACCTCTTTTGCGGAGCTATTGCTCCGCGTTTGATTTTAGGTTTTTCGACAGACTGAGCCGAACCCGAAATTCAGGTACGGCTTTTCTGCTTTTTCAAAACAACAATCTGTCCATACTGTTTCCTTGACATATCCACTACGCTTTGCTATAATAAAGACAGGGCGATACTGTACAAAGATTGCTTGCCCAAAAATCTACAGCAAATACGCTGCACTGTTCTTTGTGCGGTATTGGCGAAAGGAGGAACACAACAATGAACTATCATATCAGACCCATGCGTGTGGAAGAATATCCGCTTCTCTCTGATTTTCTTTATGAAGCCATCTTTATTCCGGAGGGCGTAGAGCCGCCGCCGCGTGAAATCATCGAACAGCCGGAGCTGCAGGTTTACATCCGCAATTTCGGTGCACAGCAGCATGATATCTGCTTTGCAGCCGAAGTGGACGGAAAGATCGTCGGGGCTGTCTGGGTACGGGATATGCCGGATTATGGGCATATTGCCGATGGCGTACCCTCCTTTGCCATTTCCCTCTACAAGGAATACCGCAATCATGGTATCGGTACAAAGCTGATGGAAACCATGCTGCACGAGCTGCAAAACAGGGGCTATTCCCAAGCCTCCCTTGCCGTCCAGAAAGCCAATTATGCCGTGAAAATGTATCGGAATGTCGGCTTTTCAGTTGTGGATGAGAACGCGGAGGAATATATCATGGTTTGCCCGTTGGGGGAGAGAATCTGAGCGTGTGGGAGAATCACGAATAAAACAGAAAGCCGTACCGGAAATCAGGTACGGCTTTTCTGCTTTTTAAAAAATCTGTCCATAATGTTTCCTTGACATATCCTCTGCGCTTTGCTATAATAAAGATAGGACGATACTGTACAAAGACTGCTTGCCTAAAAACTTGAATCGTAAGCAGATGCCCAATGAGCGTCAGTGAATGCTGACAGTTGCTGATGCACTGCCCTCTGTGCAGTATTGTCATAACAGTAAATTTCGTTCCCATTCTATCTGTATAAGGAGGACTCAATGAAAAAACAACGATTGACAGCATTTCTCACAAGCCTTCTGCTCTCCGCACAGCTCTGCGCTTCGGCAGGATTTGCAGATACAGTTCATGCTGATAAGCTCCACCTGCAATCCCTGCGCACCAATACCCTGCATCTGGAAAACGGCAAACTGAAAAGTCAGGCATATGCGTCCAATACCATTTCCGAACAGGCAAAAGCTGCACAGCTGCCTGCAAGCTTCGACCTGCGCAAAAAAGGACTTGTCAGCAGTGTAGGCGAACAATCCCCCTATGGTACATGCTGGTCATTTGCTGCACTTGCATCACTGGAAAGCAGCCTGATTGCCAAGGATCCCACCATTGACCTGTCCGAATGGATTCTTGCCTATGTCACCTACTGCGATGAATTCGGCTTTGAGCCGGAAATGAATACGGAAACCATCTTTGATGAGGGCGGCAGATACGCGATTACCTCTGCTGTGCTCGCTTCCGGTCTTGGCACCGTAGCTGAAAACTACAACGACATCTGGTACGGCGATACCGATATTTTAACACAGAGCTATACTGCACAGGACTGGCGCGACGCGCGTTATTGTCAGGTGACTGACTGCATCACGCTGCCCTATTTCGGTTTGTCTGATAATTTTGCCGACCAGCAGAAAGCAGTGAAAAATGCCATCTATGAGGGACACGCGCTCTCCATGAGCTATACTGACCAGGAAGCATACTACGATCCTTTCTATCATAGTTATTGCTATTCCTATGACTCCGGATTTGAATTGGATGAGGAGGACGGCGGACATGCTGTTGCCGTGGTCGGATGGGATGATAATTACCCTGCCGCACGTTTCATCAATCAGCCAGAACATGACGGCGCATGGCTGTGTAAGAACAGCTGGGGTACAAGCTGGGGCATTGACGGCTATTTCTGGATTTCTTACGAAGACCCGACCATTTCTGACATCTTCTATGTGAACGGCGGCGCGGTTGACGAGTATAAGGACATTGCGCAGTATGACGATTACGGTTTCTGGGACAGCATTTGCCTTGATGAAAAAGGCAATGGTGATACTGTTGCCTATGCTGCCAATGTATTCACCGCGCAGGAGGACTGCTACGTCACCTCCGTCATGCTCTGCACAACCATGACCGATGAGGACTATGAAGTCATTGTCTATACCGGTCTGGAGGATTCCGGCGTACCCAACCACGGCAGCCCTGCCGGAATCACTTCGGGGCATCTTTCCGAAATCGGCTACCATACCGTGGAGCTGTCCGAGCCTGTATTTGTCGGGGCAGGGGAGCAGTATGCGGTAACTGTGAAATACAGCGGTGACGTAGGATACCATATCGCCTGCGAAGGCTCCTATTCCTCCGTGATAACTTATAATGACGGAACAGTGGAGAGTTTCCGCGGTTCGATTTATAACAGAATCATAGATAACAGAGTACCCGGTCAGAGCTTTTGCAGTGAAGATGGTGAAAACTGGTTGGATTTGTACGAAACAGGTTTTGAAACTGAAGCTTCTGACCTTTCCGACAGCCAGGAGGATATTGACTGGTATCTGGAAAACTGGGGCAGATATCCGGTAAGAAATGAATTTACCTCCGTTGATGCCAGCGTTTGCCTGAAAGCATTCACACAGTCGGCAGACCGTGTGATGTTCTCACAACAGGAGGGACAGCTTGCAGCCGGTTCGGAAATCGCGCTTTCCAACCGTACCGGTGAGCCCATTCTCTACAGCATCAACAACGGCGAGTGGAAAACCTACACCGAACCCATCGTTTACAATGGCAGTAAGATGGAGATTTCTGCACGCTCCGGAGATGGCGTGACCTATTCCGCAGCCTACACACCCATAAAACCCATGCTTTCAAGCCTGCTGTGTACGGAGTATGACACGGAAAATGATACTACTTATAATTGGTATCTGGACGAAGAGAACAATATGTTCCTTGCTTACGTCATGGAATATACAAAGGATATCACGATTCTTCCCATCGGACAGGGCACTCTGCGCGTGAATGGAACCGAAGTGGAATCCGGCAGCTCAATGGTACTGGAAGTCAGTGATGCAATAAAGACGGACAATACGCTGACCGTGGAAAAGGACGGCACGACTGCGGAATATGTGATACGCATCATCAAGCTGTGCAGCGATGTGTATTATGGCGATGCCGATGACAATGGCACAATTGATGCTATTGATGCAGCGCAGGTATTGATTTATGCCGCCGCAGCCGGTTCCGGTGAACCGCCTGAGCTGCCGAATGAAAAGGCATTTCTTCGCATGGATTTCAACTCGGACTGCGAAGTCAATGCAGCGGATGCAGCTGAAATTCTCGTTTATGCTGCCAATAGCGGCGTAGACAATGCAATGGGCTGATATACTTAAGACAATACAGCATTGTACTGCCAGAAATGGAGGAATGATCATGAACAAATCCATAACCTTACAGCGGAATACACCGCTTTACAAAACCATTGCCGCTTTACTGGGCATCGGCGCAGCGATCGCTTTGCCGCAGGTATTTCATGCACTCGGCGTATTGTCCGGTACGGGTGCACAGATCGGTACGGCATTGCTTCCGATGCATCTCCCTGTGCTCCTCGCCGGATTCTTCGGCGGGCCGGTTGCCGGATGCATCGCCGGCATTCTCAGTCCCGTGCTCAGTTACGGCATTTCCGGAATGCCCGCAGCTGCCCTCGTTCCCTTTATGATGGCAGAACTTGGCACTTATGGTCTGACCGCCGGACTGCTCTCCAAGGCGCGCATGAACAGCTTTGTCAAGCTTCTCATTGCCCAGCTTGCCGGACGTGCAGTGCGGATGCTTGCCGTTCTTGCAGCTTCTCTGTTCGGCGGCACGGCACTGACCATTGGTGCATTGACGGGCTTTGTGACTGCCGGTTTGTTCGGCATTGTCCTGCAATGGGCGATCCTCCCTTTGCTGCTCGACCGCTTCGGGGAAAAAACCAATGCGTGACCTGCAATATGCCGTGCAAGTCCTCTTGCAGGAGGACTGCACCTGCGTTCTTTGCAAAGGTGGGGACATCCGGAAAAGCCACAGCACCGGCATTTCCCCCATGCTTGACTGGCTTGCAGCAGGGGAGGAGCTTTCCGGCTTTTCCGCCGCTGACCGCATTGTCGGCAAGGCGGCAGCCATGCTCTTTGCGCTTGCCGGCATCCGTGCCGTTCATGCGCAGGTGCTCAGCCAGTCCGCACTGGAATTTCTGAATGCACGGAATATCAACGTTACTTACGATGTCCTCACCGACAGCATCCGCAACCGTCGTAATGACGGCATTTGTCCGATGGAGCAGGCAACAGCGGAGCTTTCCGTACCGGAGGATGCATTCCCCATCCTGCTTGCCACACGAGAGCGACTCAGAAAAGGAGAATAGATATGAAACAATTGGGCTTCGGCTTTATGCGCCTGCCGCTTCTGGACAGCGGTGACCAGACCAGCTTTGACAAGGAGCAGCTCTGCCGCATGGTGGACGCATTTCTCGAACAGGGCTTTACCTATTTTGATACTGCCTACATGTACCATAACGGAGAAAGTGAAACCGTGCTCAAAGAAGTACTGGTTGACCGCCATCCGCGCGAGGGTTACCTGATTGCCGACAAGCTGCCGACCATGCAGCTGAAGGAAGAAGCGGACATGGAGCGCATTTTCAATGACCAGCTTGCAAAGACGGGCGCAGGCTATTTTGACTATTACCTGCTGCACTGCCTCAACCGTGCGAACTATGATATTTCCCAGAAACTCGGCGCGTTTGACTTTGTCATGGAGAAAAAGCAGGCAGGACTTGTCCGTAAAATCGGCTTTTCTTACCATGATAATGCACAGCTGCTTGACGAAATCCTGACAGCACATCCCGAAGTGGAATTTGTGCAGCTTCAGATCAACTACCTCGACTGGGAAAACAAGGGTGTGCAGTCCAGAAAATGCTATGAAGTGGCAAGAGCACACGGAAAAGAAATTCTCGTCATGGAGCCTGTCAAGGGCGGAACGCTTGCTACCGTGCCGCCGGCTGCGGAAAAGCTCCTCAAATCCCGTGAACCCTCCCTGTCCATCCCCTCATGGGCAATCCGCTATGCTGCAAGTCTGGAGGGCGTGTCCATGGTGCTCAGCGGCATGAGCAATATGGAACAGCTGATGGACAATACCGCCTATATGCGTGATTTCCAACCCCTGACAAGCGAGGAAATGCACATTTGTCTACAGGTTGCCGACATCATCAACGAGAAAATTGCCGTGCCCTGTACTGCCTGCCGCTACTGCGTGGAGGGCTGTCCGATGCAGATTGCCATTCCGGATTATTTCACCCTCTACAATGCGGAATTGCAGGAAATCAAGAAGAATTTCACCGTACAGGGGACGTACTACGACAACCTGATTATGGAACACGGCAAAGCCTCCGATTGCATCGGATGCGGACAATGTGAAGAGCACTGTCCCCAGCACATTGCAATCATCGAAATGCTCAGAAAGGTTGCGCAGGCATTTGAAGCCTGACGCATACTGGAAAGGTAGAAGTATATGCCATTTTTACCCGTAACCCGAACAGAACTGACCGAACGCGGCATTGCGCAGCCGGATTTCATCTGTATTACCGGTGATGCCTATGTAGACCATCCGTCTTTCGGCATTGTCATCATTGCGCGGATTTGCGAAAGCCTTGGGTTTTCCGTGGGCATGATTGCACAGCCCGTGTCCGATGCCGATTTCCAGAAGCTCGGCGCACCGAAATATGCGTTCCTTGTCACTGGCGGCAATATTGACAGCATGGTGTCCAATTACACCGTTGCCGGCAAAAAACGCTTTGACGATGCCTACAGTGCCGGCGGAAAGGGCGGAAAACGTCCCGACCGCGCCGTCACGGTATACTGCAAGCGGCTGCGCAGGCTCTTTCCGGAAACGGAAATTGCCATCGGCGGTCTGGAAGCCTCCCTGCGCCGCTTTGCCCATTACGATTACTGGGCAGACCGTGTGCTACCTTCCGTCCTCGTGGATTCCGGCGCGGATTTGCTGATGTACGGCATGGGAGAAGTTACCATTGCGGAGATCTGCGCCCGTCTGAAAGCCGGTGAACGGCTCTCGGAGATGCACGACATCCGCGGTACGTGCTACCTGACGCAGCCCGTGGATACGCCCATGGGCGCAGTGCAGTGCGACAGTTTCGAAATTGTCCGCGACAACAAAAAAGCCTATGCCAAAGCATGTCGCAAGCAGTATGATGAACAGGATGAAGTGTATGGCAGAACCATCGTCCAGCGGCATGGTGCACTCATGCTTGTGCAGAATCCGCCCCAGCGCAGTCTGACGCAGGAGGAATTCGACCGTACCTATGAGCTGCCCTACATGCGCGCATACCACCCGATGTACGAAAAGGAGGGCGGTGTGCCGTCCATTCAGGAGGTGGAATATTCCATCACCCACAACCGCGGCTGTTTCGGTTTCTGCAATTTCTGCTCCATTGCCCTGCATCAGGGCAGGCGCGTCCAGACGCGCAGTGAAGCGTCCGTTCTGCGCGAGGCAGAGGCGTTGACGAAAAAGGAAGGATTCAAGGGCTATATCCACGATGTCGGCGGCCCGACCGCAAATTTTCGCGCACCTTCCTGTGATAAGCAGCTGACGCATGGACTGTGCAAGGGACGAAAATGCCTTGCACCGCAGCCATGTGCCAACCTCAAGGCAGACCACACGGAATATCTCGCGTTATTGCGGAAAATTCGCAGAATCAAGGGCGTAAAAAAGGTGTTCATCCGTTCAGGTATCCGCTATGACTATCTGATGGCGGACGAGAGCGACGCATTCATGAAAGAGCTGATTGCCAATCATGTCAGCGGACAACTCAAGGTTGCACCCGAACATGCCAGCAACCGCGTACTCGACTACATGGGCAAGCCCCATATTGAGGTGTATGAGCAATTCGAGAAGAAGTTCTACGAAATCACCAAGGGCATGGCAAAGGAGCAGTATCTTGTGCCGTACCTGATGTCCTCCCATCCGGGCTGTACGCTCAATGACGCGGTGGATCTGGCGGTATTCCTGAAAAAACACGGCATCCGTCCCGAACAGGTGCAGGATTTCTACCCCACACCCGGTACAATTTCCACGGCAATGTTCTGGACCGGACTTGATCCGTACACCCTCCAGCCAGTATTTGTTCCGCGCACCGCCGAGGAAAAGAAACTTCAGCGCGTTCTCCTGCAATATTATAAGAAGGAAAACCGCGATATGGTCGAAAAAGCACTGACCATCGCCAAACGGCGCGACCTGATCGGCACGGGCGCAGGCTGTCTGATTCCGCCGGCTGAACAGCCGCGCCGCACAACACCTGCACGGAATGCAGCCAGCCGCCGTACCGCCGCCCCAAATGCGCATGGCAAATCCAGCGAACGCCGGAAAACCACGGAGCGCGGCAGAAAAAACAGAAATCCCAGAAAAAAGGGATGAGCAGGCAATGTGCCGCTATATGCAGTCGTGCAGAGTCATCCGCACCGGATGGCTCTGCATTTTTTATGACAGTACCGCAAATGACCGCCTGACAGATTTGAATGCTTGGCGTTCAAATCTGCGGATGACACAGTCAGCCGCCCCAGTCGGTGTTAGAGATTGCATGAAACGGAACAGTCTTACTTGCATTTTCCCAGAATATTGCGGTTTTTATTTGACAAATTCCTACAAAAAATATGAATAAACTGTTAAAGATGGGCAGAGTTCGTTGACTTCACAGTGTCATCATAGTATAATTTTCATATGTATACAGTATGTTGCCTTAGCGCGTGTTTCTGCAATGTTATGCCGCGGAAGCACCGAATCTGATACGAAAGGAAGGGATCGCTATGAAGAAAACACAGCATATAAAATGGATATCCGGCATTCTGGCAGCTCTGGTTGCAGTACAGGGCATTATGCCGCTGCATACCGATATCACGCAGTTCCGGCAACCCTCTGTTTTAGAGGCGGCAGCAGTGGACAATACCATTGAAATGGAGGACATGCTTGCCGCAGCAACCAAGGCGACAACCGCAAAACCTGCGACAACTACCACCAAGGCAACTACCGCCAAATCCACTACAAAAGCCACTACTACCAAGAAAACCACAGCTAAGGTAACAACCACCAAACCTGCAACCACCACCAAGGCAACTACTGCCAAATCCACTACAAAAGCCAC
>SVNO01000007.1 GCA_015066845.1 Ruminococcus sp.
GTCGAAAAAGTCTTTTTCTGGGTTTAGCACCCCTGTAACTGCCCCCACCCCAACCCCTCCCCCAACGGGGGAGGGGCTATTTTTCGGGGACTTCGTCCCCGAACCCCTTGTGCGGAGCTATCGCTCCGCGTTTATTTTTATGTTTTTTGACAGACTGAATCCCCGTTTGATACGGGGATTTTTTTGTGTCCATCCGTAAAAAAACAGGCGAAATCTCAAAAATCACGGTATGTGCAGAAAGTCCGCAATCGTTGTACAAAATGTCGAATGCCTACAACTCATTACCTTTCGTACAAATCTGCCTTGTATAAATCGTACAAAAAATATGGAAAAAATTATAACATTTGCTTTTATTTTCAGTTTTCGCATCAAAATTCAAAAATACCCTTGACAAACAAGAAAATTTATTTTATAATAAAAACGATCGGTAACAAATTGTTACTGTCACACTGCGCACGAAATAAGAATGGAGAGTATTTGTGAAAGCAATAAAGTTCATTATCAAAACCATCAACACGCTGATTGTGTCAGCCGCACTTGTTCTGGCAGTGCTGCTTGTTGGTGTGCGATTATTCGGGATGCAGCTCTACGCAGTGTTATCTGGTTCGATGGAACCAGAATATCCGGTTGGTTCCATGATTTACGTCAAGGAAGCTGACCCGATGGAGCTTCAGGCAGGTGATGTCATCACCTATCGCCTGACAGGGGATACTATTTCAACGCACCGTATTGTGGAGGTTCTCCCCGATGAGGACAACCCCTCCGCAGTCTGCTTCCGCACCAAGGGCGATGCCAATGATGCAGAGGACGCAGGCGTGGTGCACAGCAGCGAGCTGGTCGGTACACCGGTTGCAGTGATTCCACAGCTTGGCTATTTCGCATCGTATATTCAAAGTGAGTCCGGCAAGCGTACTGCGCTTGTTGTCGGAGGTGCACTGATTCTCTTTGTATTCGTGACGGATTCCTTCACCAATGACAAAAAGAAGAAAGCACCGAAGAAGGACGAGCCTGAAATATAACAGCACAACAAATTTTATGTAAAGGAGATTTTTCAAGGATGAAGACAGGAAGTAAAGTTCTGCTCGGCGTTTCCGGTGCTGCTCTTCTCGTAGCAGGCTCAATTGCAGGTACGCTGGCATACCTGACCGCAAAGGATGACGTTGTCAATACCTTTACCATGGGTAAAATTGACATCGACTTGACGGAAACAAAGGTTGATGAGAGTTTTGAGCCGGTAACTGAGAACACCACCGATGCAGACGGCAACCCCATCTATGTTAAGACGGATGAGGGCAACGAATACCGCATTGTTCCCGGTGCTGAGTACGTCAAGGACCCGACCATTACTGTAAAGGCAGACAGTGAGGCAGCTTATGTCCGCATGATGGTGACGATTGACAAGTGGGACAAGATGAGCGAGTTCACAGATCTTGCAACGATGTTCAAGGGACTCGACAGTACTGTATGGAAAAGAGGAAAAACAAAAACAACCGACGGCACTTTGGTTGTAGAGTACCGTTATGTTAAGACGGCTACCGTTGAGGGTACGGATAAGGATTACGACCTTGATGCACTGTTCACTAATCTGGTGATTCCGGAGAATCTGACCACTGAAGATGTGGAAGCTCTGGAGGGATTTGAAATTGAAGTGGAAGGCCACGCAATTCAGGCAACCGGTTTTGAAAATGCTGACGAAGCATGGGCAGCATTTGACAAGCAGGAAGCAGACAAAAATTGATTTCAGCCGGCTTGAAGCCGGAGAAATAACCACTACAAATTAAAAAAAGGAGGAAAACCGAATGCATTCAAAGAAAAAGGAAACAAAGCTCTACGGCAAGAAGGCTCTGATTCTCGCGTGTGCGCTGACAATGACCGCAACCGCAGGTGTAGGCGGAACGCTCGCATGGCTGCTCACAAAGACTGATGAAATTGTGAACACCTTCACCTATGGCGACATTGACATCACACTGGAGGAAACAGATACTTCTAAGGACGATGACAACACGGACAACATCGGACCGGACGGCAATCCTGTTGAGGATGACAACAACCCGAACACCAACACCTATGAGATGGTACCGGGCACGAGCATCAAGAAGGACCCGACCATTACCGTAGAAGCTGACAGTGAAGCCTGCTGGCTGTTTGTGGAGTTGGAGGAATCCGAGAATTTCAAGGATTACATGACCTACGCTCCTGCAAAGGGCTGGACAAAGCTTGACGGTGCAGAGGGCATTGTATACTATCGTGAAACAGTCTACAGTGCAGAGGACCAGAAGTTCGCAGTGCTGGCTGGAAACAAGGTAAACGTTGCAGCAACAATCAAGAAAACTGACCTGAACGCACTGGAAGAAGCAGGCAATTATCCGACGCTGACTGTTACAGCATATGCAGTACAGCGCGCATCCATTGAAACTGCGGCAGACGCATGGGCACTGGCGCAGGACGAAGCAAATTATTAAGCACGAACGGGTAAACCCGTAAAAAATGATAATAAAGGAGAATATGATTATGAGTATGAAGAAAAAGGCTCTGATGGGCGCAAGCTATGTTCTGGTAGCAGCTATGGCAATTGGTGGTACTGTGGCTTATCTGACGGATAGAGATAATGCGACGAATACATTTACAGTGGGCGATGTGTCTATTGAATTGAATGAAGAGTTTGATCAGGGTGCACAGCTGATTCCTAATGTAAAGATTGAAAAGAAGCCTACTATTACTAATGTTGGTAAGAGCGATGCTTATGTTTGGATGACATTCTCTATTCCCGCAGCAATGGACAATCCTGTACAGGGTACAGAAACAGGTTCTAATGAGAATACTATTCACTGGAATCCTCTGGGTGCTACAGCTGATGGTTATGTTACAGAAGACAGAGTAAATAATGCAATTGAAGCTGGTTATCTTCCCAAGGGAACTACGGTAGATACTATTACTGCTTCCAAGAGTACATGGAATGTTTTTGACAGTCTTGGCGATGGACTGAACATGTATGCGGAAGAAATCAATGGCGTAGATTACAATACATACGTTCTTCTGTACAATGGTGTGCTTGAAGAAGGCGAAACAACTCTGCCCAGCATTTATCAGGTTTATCTTGATGCTCATGTAGACATCACTCCCGATGGCGATATGTACAGAGTTGAAAAGGGCAAAGCTACTGACCTTAAGTGGAACGTTAATGACGATGGCGCACCTGTAATCTATGTAAACGCATACGGTATTCAGGCTGATGGCTTTGAGAATGTTGAGGAAGCATATGATGCTTATGTAGGTCAGTGGAATGCTGATGGTGCGAAGACTCCTCTGAATGGTGAGCATGAGGATGTGACTGTTGTTTCTACAACCGATGAGCTTGCGACAGCACTCGAAGCAGACGGTGATGTTATCATTAATGCAAATGGTGCAGAAGTAAACATGAATGCAATGTTCAGCAAGACTAACGTTCCTGCTGGTACTACAGTAAGCATTGTTGGTGCAAATGTAACAGGCAGAAGCTATGGTAACAAGATTGATGGTACTGTAGTATTTGAGAACTGCACATTCAATAATCCCGATGGTGCATATTCGATTCACTTTGACGGAGGCAAGGGTGATGTAGTTTTCAATAATTGTGAGCTGAACGGTTGGGTTAGTTTTGGTAGTTTGAGTTCTGTTGAAATGAACAACTGCACAATCGGCGGCAACGGCATGTATGCTATGGTTCGTTTCTATCAGGATGCTGTTTTGAATAACTGCACATTTGATGGAACAGATGCAAATACTGAAGATGCGTTTACAGATGGTATTAGTGCGGTAAATGGTGCTAATGTTGTTCTGAATGATTGTAATGTAACCAATGCTACATATGAAACTGAAGAAGGCGGTACGATCACAGAATACAAGAACGGTGAAATTGTAAAATAATCAAACCATACACAATCACCATCCCCGTCCATCCTCGGACGGGGACAGGGTGATGAGGGAAAAACTAACAAAAAGGGGAAATAAACTATGAGCGTTAAAAAAGTACTTGCAAGTATCGCAAGTTATGCACTGGTTGGTGCGGTGGCTCTGGGTGTTGGCGGAACGCTGGCACAACAGAACGAAACCACTCAGACTGATGTCAATGTTCAGACAGTCGGCATTGTCGATATTGCTCAGCTGGAATATGAGCGTGTAGTAGATGCAACTAAGGGTGCAGCAGATGGTGTAGAAAACGCAAATTGGGTTGCTCTTCCTGAATATGATACTGAATTCAACGGTGTAACCTATACACCGGATGCACTCCAGAAGTTTACAAAGGGCAAGTCCATGGCTCCTGCATATTACAGCAATGGCAAGGTAATGTGGGATGACCGAACAGGATACTCCAGCGAAACAGATCCCAAAAGTCACCAGCAGCCTTGGAAAGAAATCGGTGCGCCCGGTTCCAATCAGCTTTTTGACGATTCGATCTCCAACGTACTCGATAAGTTTGTTTTTGTACAGAATACCGGCGAAAAGGATGCTTATGTCCGCACAGTCTTTGCATTTGAAAAGGGTATTTTTACAGCGGATGACTATAACGACAAGATGGTGCATCTGAATCGAAATACTGAAAAGGATGGAACAACTTGGAAGTGGACTCCTTTCAGTGAAAGTATGAAAGCTACTATCGGAGGAACGGAGTATTATCTGACGGTTGCGACTTACAACAGAGGCGATGGTATTGTGAAACCCACTGAAATCACTCGTCCCAGTCTGCTGCAGGTGTTCTTCGATCCGGCAGTTGAAAATGAGCATATCAAGGCACTCGGTGATACCTACAACATTCTCGCTATTTCACAGGCTGTTCAGGCTGACCTTAGTCCCAATCTGAATGCTGAGCAGTCTTTGAATGCAGTATTTGGTGAGGTTACTGATGAATCTCATCCGTGGGTGACACCGACAGAAATTAAGAATGAAAATGATTTGCAGAATGCACTGCTGAACGGCGGTGAGTATACGTTTGCGGCAAATATTGAGACACTTGATAAATCCTTTACTGTACCAGAAAAAACAAATGTAAAATTCAATTTCAATGGCTATACTCTTACTATGAAATCTGATGCTGACGCTGAAAAGACACCGGTAGCATTCGATAATTATGGCGATTTGACATTAATTAATGGTACGATTAATGCACGCGGTGTAAATAATTATGGCACACTTAATGTTGAAAACTTTACCATTAACGCTCTTGATAGTAGCAATGGTATAGCTATCTATAATACTGGAGAACTCATTCTTAATAACAGCACCTTGAATGCACCGAACGGAAACTTTAACTATCGTGAAAACGGTTCTTCTTGTTTGGTAAATGATGGCGGTAATGTAACAGTTACCGATGGTTCATTTGACACCAGAGGTTGGCCATATGCTATTAGGAATAACAGTGGTAATTTAATCATTAACAATATTGACAGTCTTAAAGCAAGACGTGGAGCAATTGCTGTTTCTGGTGGTGCTGTAACAATTAACGGTGGTTCTTTCAGTGCGGAAAAATACTACGCTATTTATGCTGAAGGTTCAGATGCAACAATAACCGTGAATGGTGGAAAATTCTACGGAAAGAAAGCAGATGCTTACCTTTTTAATAGTGTAACATTAATTGATAATGCTGGTGTTTTCACAGCGACTACTGTCGGAGAAAGTGTTACAGTATATGATGCTAAATAATTCCTCGTCCCCCCACCCTCCGGTGGGGCGGCGATCCAAGGGCACAGATGGCTGCGCCTTTGGATTGCCGAAAGCAAAATACTCAGGAAAGGACGAAGCAGCTTGAAAATCAAAAAAACAAGAAAATGGATTGCTTTGCCGCTTTCTATGCTGATTGCGCTGCCAGTTACCGTGCAGTCAACCATTGCCTACATTGTCACGCAATCAGAGCTTGCAGTCAATACTTTCAAACCTTTTGACAGCATTGAAGGCGGTTTGATTATCAGCAAAACCATTGAGCACCCCTATGGTGAATTGTATACCATCCCCGAACACGTTCAGTTCGATTTCAAAGTCGAGCTTGGCGCACTCTATGCCGGCTATACCGTAACAACGTCCGCAGGCGATGTCGTTGCCGACAAGGATGGTGTCATTCAAGTCACCGTTAAGCCCGATGTCCCTTTTGGCATTGAGGGCATTGATGAGGGTATGCCCATCACCATTACCGAGCTAAGCAGCGACTATGGCTTCTCGCCCAAGGGCGAATCCGTCCAGAATGCCGTAATTTCCCCCGATGACTTTGTCACCGTGGAATTCGTAAATGTCTATACCCCCAAAAAGGTAACGCCGAATCTTGTGCTTACCGGCTCGAAACAACTCAAGGGCAGGGAATGGCAGGAGGACGATGTCTTTACATTCCAGCTTGAGGAGAAACAGCCGGATGGTGAATGGACAGTACTTGGCACAAAAAATGTTGCATATGCAGCAGACAACGAAAAAAATGAATTATTTGATTTCAGCGAGTTTACGCAGAATCTTGTCTTTGACAAGCTCGGCGAGTACGCCTACCGTATTACCGAGGTTGTCGGCGATATCCCCAACATCACCTATGACGACAGCGTCTATCAGTTCTCGTTCAAGCTGTCCGATGATGATATGCGTGGCACGATGAAGCTGTCGGATTTCAACAGTACCATTTCTCCGTTGACTGTGACCAAAGATGGAACATTCTACTACAGTGCTGCATTTGTAAACGAATTCGCAGAGGAAACCACTACGACCACCACGACCACCACAACAGCTACAACTACAACTACAACACAAACAGAAACCACCACCCAGACTACTTCCACTACTACTTCAAAAATCACCTCTACTACTACATCCACGACTTCCTCGCAGACAACCACATCCACCACGACCACGGAAACCACCACTACGACGGAAACGACCACCACCGCGCCGAAGCACGGCAAGGCAACATGGTCCATCGGTATGGTAGAGGGCGCACCGGGAACATGGGTTGACGTGCCGATTACCATCACGGGCGACACGGGCTTGTTTGAATTTGAAATGTTCGGTCCCATCGGCGACCTGCCGTGGAGCGAGTTTGTCCCCGGCGATGCATATCCCGGCTTCACGTTCGAGATTATCGAGGATCCTGAAACCGGAAAACGCGTGATTCGCGGTACGATTCCTGAGCCGAAGGATGTTGTCGCAGATGAAAACTCCATTGTACTGAATTTCCGCTACTTCATTCCGGAGGATGCAGAAAACGGTACAGTTTACAATCTGAAGTTTGACGGTGATGTAAAGGCGATTGATTCCGATTCCGTTCCCTTGGATGTCACCGAAGAAAACGGCTGGATTCGTGTTGTGAAGGAAGAAATTCCTATCGTTGGTTATGACTTCGAGATTGAGGGCAATTATCAGTTCTACTTCTCGCATGATCCGAGAGAATTCCAGGCTGTGGATTTGGTATCCTCCATCACACGCTATGCAATTTACTCCGATGGCACAAAGGGCGATCCTGAGCCACTGAGGGACTTCAGCATTGTTGATTTCAACGGTCTGACACCGGAATCCGTATTCATTGACACGGACGGTGCGTACTATGTAGGCTCGATTCCGGCAACTGTTACAGATGAGTTCGGCGTTGTGCATGAATTCGAGGGTGTCGGCACTGCATACATCGCTGTAAAGGGTGACGTAACCTTGACTGGTGAGGCAGATGCACGAGATGCCGCAAGAATCCTGACCTATGCTGCAAAGCGCGGCGCAGACATTGAGGCGTATATCTACTCCGATACAGAACCGATGATGGAACTGTTCGCATACTTCCTTGGCGATGTCAACAGCGAATCCGAGGATGCAGGACAGACCGATTCCCACGGTGCAGGTGACAATCCGCTTTCCGACCTGGATGCAAAGGACTCTGCAAAGATTCTCGTCTATGCAGCAGTTTACGGTTCCGGTAAGGATGCAGACTGGGCAGAAATCCTCTTTGAACCGCTGCCGTACTACACCGCAGAAATTGCCAAAGCAGAACGCGCAATGGAAGGCGCGGGCGGTTAACGCAAAATGAACAAACATCCCGAATCACATGGTTCGGGATGTTTTTTGTCCAGAATCTTCTGCTTGCAATATAGCAGAATCTGTGCTATAATAGAACTATCAAAACAGGAGGTCAGAACATGGGAAAGATCTACAATGCAGCCGATGCGCTTATCGGCAGAACGCCGCTGCTCCGGCTATCAAAAATGGAAGAAAAATACGGCTTGAATGCGCGGATTCTTGCAAAGCTTGAGGGATGCAATCCGGCAGGCTCAGCCAAGGACAGAGTGGCATTGGAGATGCTCAATGCTGCCGAGGCAAACGGCACATTGACAAAGAATACTGTCATTATCGAACCGACCAGCGGCAATACGGGTATCGGACTTGCGGCGGTATGCGCTGCAAGGGGCTACCGACTCATCATCGTGATGCCCGATACCATGTCCATCGAACGCCGCCAGCTGATGACGGCATATGGCGCGGAGCTTGTGCTTTCCGATGGCAGACAGGGCATGACTGCGGCGATTGCAAAGGCGGAAGAACTTGCCGCACAGTATCCGGATAGCCTGATTGCCGGTCAGTTTGTGAATCCTGCAAATCCGGCAGCGCATTACAAGACCACCGGACCGGAAATCTGGGAGGATACGGACGGCGAGGTGGATGTGTTTGTGGCGACAGTCGGCACGGGCGGCACAATCACCGGAACAGGGAAGTACCTGAAAGAGAAAAACCCTGCGGTGCGCGTCATTGCCGTAGAACCTGCCGATTCGCCCGTATTGTCCGGCGGTCAGGCAGGAACACATAAAATTCAGGGTATCGGCGCAGGCTTTGTGCCCGATGTGCTCAACACGCAGATTTATGACGAGGTGCTTACAGTTACCAATGAGGATGCCTTTGCGCTTGCCGCAGACCTTGGCAGAACCGAAGGCGTACTTGTCGGTATTTCCTCCGGTGCAGCACTCCATGCAGCATTTACGGCTGCAAAATATCCCGAAAATGAGGGGAAAACCATCGTTGTACTCCTGCCCGATACCGGTACGCGGTATCTTTCTTCAGGGGTATTTGACGCAGAATAAAAAGCATCCTGCAAAGCCGGAATCGGAACTTTGCAGGATTTTTTTACTGAAATATGAGATGCGACAGGAAAATTTTCATGCCGATGCCCAGCAGCAGCATTCCACCGAGCAGCCGCGCCTGATTGCCGCGGTATGCGCTGCATTTCTTCCCACAGCCAGCGCCGATTGCCGTAAAGAGAAACGTGAACAATGCGAGCAGCGCGCTTGCGGTGAGAATATCCATGTGGGGAAGTCCGGAAAAGCTCACACCTGCCACCAGTGCGTCGATCCCCGATGCTGCCCCCTGCATGAGGAGGAGTGACGTGGTGAGGGGGACGGATGCGGCAGGCTTGGCATTGCGTGATTCGGAAATCATTCCGCCGCCGATGTAGCCAAGCAGAATCAGCGGCAGGATATGGCTGATGGATGTGATGTAGCTTGCAAAAGTTCTGCCAAGGAAAAAGCCGATGGTCGGCATCATTCCCTGAAAACCGCCGAAGCAAAGGGCAATGGAGAGAATCTGTGAAAATCGCATCTTCTGGTTGGAAATTCCGTTGGCGAGTGCCACGGCGAATGCGTCCATGGACAGCGCGAGTGCAGCCAGAAAAAGCTCAGGATAGGTCATGGCAGCTCCTTTCATGCAGTGAAAAATGGAGAAAATCTGCTGCCTGCAATCAATCCTCCGGTGCTTTTTGCGCGAGTTTCTGGGAATATTCTGCACGGAACTGCGCAAAGGTATTCGTGTCGATCGCTTCACGGATGCGCTCTGCAAGCGTGTTGTAGAAATACAGGTTATGGGTGACTGCCAGTCTGCCGGCGAGCTGTTCATTTGCCTTGAACAGGTGGCGTACATAGGCGCGTGAGAAATTGCGGCAGGTCGGGCAATCGCATTCCGGATCCACAGGACGTGGGTCTGTTTCATATGCCTGATTTTTCAGATGACGGATGCCCTGCCATGTGAACACTGTACCATGACGCGCGTTACGCGAGGGCATTACGCAGTCGAACATGTCAATACCCCTTGCGACAGCCTCGATAATGTTCGAGGGTGTGCCCACGCCCATGAGGTAGCGTGGCTTGTCCTTGGGCATGAAGAGGGTAACAGCATCAAGTACGCGGTACATATCCTCTGTCGGCTCACCAACTGCCAGACCGCCCACAGCATAGCCATCGAGATTCAGCTCTGCAATTTCCTGCATATGCTCCACACGCAGCTTTTCAAATGTGCAGCCCTGATTGATGCCGAACAGCATCTGGTGGGGATTGACGCAATCCGGCTCCGCATTAAGCTGTTCCATGGCATTGATGCAGCGTTTGAGCCAGCGCGTGGTACGCGCACAGGATTTCGCGGAATAATCGTAAGCTGCCGGATTTTCCACACATTCGTCAAACGCCATGGCAATGGTCGAGCCAAGATTTGACTGGATGCGCATACTTTCTTCCGGTCCCATGAAAATTTTTCTGCCGTCAAGATGGGAGCTGAAATACACGCCCTCCTCCTTGATTTTGCGCAGTTTTGCGAGGGAAAACACCTGAAATCCGCCGCTGTCGGTGAGAATCGGACGCTGCCAGTTCATGAATTTATGCAAGCCGCCCATTTTCTTGACAATATGGTCACCGGGGCGCAGGTGCAGGTGATAGGTATTGCAAAGCTCCACCTGACATTTCAGGTTCACAAGGTCGGGGGAGGAAATGCCGCCCTTGATGGCAGCCGCCGTCCCGACATTCATAAAGCAGGGAGTCTGCACTGTGCCGTGCACTGTTTCGAGCGTACCGCGCCGTGCGATTCCATCGGTTTTCAATAATGTAAACATATGCATTCTCCTGTTTGGTTTGATACTTCTTCATTATACCATATTTCATGCGGAAAGTAAAGGCTTTCCCTACAAAAAAATCCCCCATTCGGGGGATTTCAGTCTGTAAATTAACTCATGTTCAAGGTACTTGCGCCCATTGGCAGAATAGGGGTTCGTGAATGAAGTCCCTGAAAAACAGCAGCCGGCTGCAAGGCTTCATTACCCCAGCACCAACTGATACACCACACCCATCCATTCGCGCACCCAGTAAGTCGGAACGAGATACCATGAGGTTTTGGCTGAAATATGGTCGCTTTCCAAATTCAAGTCATCCGCGATCATGGACGCGCGCAGCTGATGAAAGCCGTCAGTCACAATGGTAACGCTGTCGCCCCAGTCGTTCTCATGCAGGATGTCTTGCGCATTTTGCAGGTTCTCAATGGTCGAGGTGGAACGGTCTTCGCGGATGATACGCGCCTCGTCAATGCCATGCTCCGTCAGATAGTTGTACATGCACTGCGCCTCGGAAATCGCCTCATCCGGTCCCTGCCCTCCACAGACAATCACCGGCACATCCGGATGCTCTGTCAGATACGCATGGGCTGCATCCAGCCGGCGACGGAGCATCAGACTCGGTACGCCGTTGCGCACCTTGCAGCCGAGTACGACAACCACATTTTCCTCCTTGGGTACGTCATTTGCTGCATGGAGCATGAATCCGCTGATGGTCACCGCACCAACAGCACAAATGCACAGCAAACCAATCACCCCACACAGCACTACATGCCCCACATTGTTTTCCCAAACCTTTTGCAGAAGCTTGGAAACCAGTGGATTTGCCGCAAAAAACAGAATGCCCAGAATGCTCAAAGCAGTGCCTGCGATGTTTCCTATGTTGCGGATGCCCAGAAAAAAGGGATTGATGAACAGCAGAAAAAGCGCGGCAAATACCAAAGTGCCCAGAAGCCGCACCCAAAGCGGCTCAATTACGAACATTGTTCCAGACACGCTTTCAGTGCCTTTGCCAGTTGGTCGGGGCAGGAAGTCCCCCTGCCGTTGCAGTCGATACCCTCCATGCGTTCAATGGCTTCCGTGGCTTTCATGCCCTGTACAAGCCGGCAGATGCCCTGTGTATTGCCATTGCAGCCACCCATGAATGCACAATTCTTGATGATACCGTCCTCCAGCTCGATTGTGATTTTACGCGAACATACGCCCCGCGGCTGATAAGTGAAAATCATAGTATATCTCCTTTTTGCGTTTATGCAAGCGGATTTTCGGAAAGTCCGGCAACACCGGAATCAATCGCAGCCTGTGCAACTGCCTTTGCAACAGCAAGTGCAACGCTGCGGTCAAATGCGTCCGGCAGAATGAATTCCGGACAGAGCTGTGCGTCACTCACACAGCCTGCAATTGCCTTGGTCGCGGCAACTTTCATTGCCTCGTTGATGTCCGATGCACGAACAGCCAATGCACCCTTGAATACACCAGGGAATGCCACAACATTGTTGATCTGGTTCGGAAAGTCGCTGCGTCCCGTGCCGACAATGTACGCGCCTGCCTGCTTTGCAAGGTCGGGCATAATTTCCGGTGTGGGATTTGCCATGGCAAAAATGAACGGCTTTTCGTGCATTGTCTGAATCATTTCCGGTGTCAGCAGTCCGGGCTTGGATACGCCGATGAACACATCCGCACCCACCAGCGCTTCTGCAAGTGCACCATGACGATTGTGTTTGTTGGTACGCGCTGCAATATCATTATGTGCAGGATTTTCGTAAACTTCATCCGCGGAAAGAATTCCCGTCAAATCTACCATGCAGATATTGCCCACACCCAGATTGAGCAGGTGCTTTGCAATGGCAATGCCGGCAGAGCCTGCGCCATTGATGACAATTTCCAGAGATTCGAGGGATTTTCCGGCAGCCTTGCAGGCATTGACAAGCGCGGCGGCAACCACAATGGCAGTACCGTGCTGGTCATCGTGGAATACTGGAATGCTCAGACGCTCCTTGAGCTTGGCTTCAATTTCAAAGCAGCGCGGTGCAGCAATGTCCTCCAGGTTGATGCCGCCGAAGCTGTAGGCAATGTTTGCAATGGTGTTGACAATTTCATCCGTGTCCTTGGAATCCACGCAAAGGGGGAATGCATCCACGTCTGCAAATTCCTTGAACAGAGCGCATTTTCCCTCCATAACCGGCATTGCCGCCAGAGGGCCGATGTCGCCCAGTCCCAATACTGCCGTACCATCCGTAATGACTGCCACTAAATTGTGACGGCGCGTGAGAGTGTATGAAAGCGCAGGGTCTTTCTCAATTTCCAGACAGGGCTGTGCGACACCCGGAGTGTAGGCATGGGAGAGAGAATCTCTGTCGTTAATGGCAGTACGGGAGATAATTTCAATTTTACCGCCCCATTCTTCGTGCTTTTTCAGTGATGATTGCATAATATCCATACATTTGCTCCTTATTATTATATTTTTGTTTTTCTGTCAGTGTACAAAATCCTCCAGCTGCACATTCTGTCCTACACCTCTTGCAGATGTGTAGGAAAGCACAATACTCGCGTCAATGGAGTCAATATTGCCGTCCTTGTTGATATCTGTCGCATCCTTAAAACTCGACACGACCGGATAATCCACATTGGCAGCTTTTGCCGCAGAATAGGCAAGAATCATACTTGCATCGTTGGCACTAATAACCTGCGAACCGTCCGCGTCACCCAGTACGCGGTTGGGAATGTACTGTCCCTCATGGTAAGCCTTTTCGCCGTTGGCATAGCTGCCGACTGCAATCAATACCCAGTAGGACACACCTTTGTCATCCAGATAATAACCAACGCCGATGTGGGTATTGTTTTTGCTGGTAAGGATCGGCTCATGGTCAGGTGAGGAGAGCCACGCGGAAACGACAACACTTGCCGCGCTGCCGCCAGCATAGAGTGCTTCCTGCATTCCACCATAATTTCCGATTGCGGAACTCGGCAGTCTGCCATCGGGGCGCATATGTCCGTAGCAGACAGAAATTTCCTGTGCGCGGATGCCTGCGCCGTTTACAAGGTCGGGCAGAATGACGTATTCAGGCAGACCGAGCTTTACACGTTCATTGTTCAGAAAGCTCACAAGGGAGTCGGTGTACTGCTTGACTGTGGCATTGTCCACAGTGGCATGGGTGCACAGTGTCATTGCATTGGAAAGACAAGCAGTGCATGTCATTGCACAGGCAGCCAGTGCAGCTTTGATTCGCCGTAAACGTAATGATTTCACATACATCGTCCTTTCATAAAAATATTGGGAAACCGCAAGCACGGGCATTTCCCTGTTCATTTTAATTGTACCATTTTTTTGCAGAAAAGTCAAGGCAATACCGTACAAAGTTTGTGACCGGATGTAGTGCTGCAATGCATACCGACAGTGTGGCAGCATCGGATACGTCTGCCGTAAATATCGCAATGCTGCCGTTCTGCTGAGCGAATAAAAAAGACTGCACAGAATCCTGTGCAGTCCGAATATGTATTATGCTGTGATGCTTCCAGCCACTGAAATGATGAAGCCGTCCACGTTGTTGCCGGAAATCTCATAATCCTGATTGGTCGGCAGCGGAACGCTCGTCTGGGAGGAAACAGAAGGTTCATAGAAAATGCTGTAGGTCGTATCGCCCAATGTGTACTGCATCGGTGCGTCCACTGTGTACTCACGAAGCGTTTCAAGGTACTGCGAAAGCGTCAGCCCGTTTTCATGCATGATGGATGCATGGAGCTTTCCGACATAGCGCAGGTGATAGGGGGCAGCGGATACACCCGTCACGTCTGCATCAGCTTCTGTGTAGCTGAAAATGAACCCATATTTCCAGCTGTTGCTCAGCAGCCATGGATTGGCTGTTCTGAGCTTGTTGAGCGTGTCGTCCGGATTGATGGTGCAGAAGTCTAATCCATAGCCGCTGCTGCGATCCGGCAGTGCGTCCTGATAGAATGAACCGGGTGCGTCATACGGTGCCATGGTGCTGTAAATCATCAGCCCAGCCATGCCATTGTCCGCGAAATAAGCATCACCCATTTCGTTCATCGCATTGAATACTTCCGGACGTGTGCTGAAGTCCAGACGCTTCATGCGATAGCTTGCGTTCTTGTTATGAAATGTCACCAGATCACCCGTTGTACCGGAGAACGGATGGCTCTCGTCAAGGAGAATCAGCGGGCCGTTATGTACAAATGTCGCATCTATCTGCGTCATGGCGTACCCTTCCGGTACGGGATCCTGCGGCTTTTCAAATAATTCCGTTGCCGCGTCCTGAATCAGCACTTCTTCCGTTGTTTCCGGAATGAACGGTGCTCTGGTTGCCGGCTGTGTTTCCGGCGGCTGTGTTTCAAGTGTGATGTCCGTAGGCTCTGTTGTCCATTCGACATTGCCCGATGGCGGGTCAACTGCACGCCTTACTGCGTCGGCAAACCATACACCGCCCAGCGCAAATACGCTGATGAGCAGCAGTCCTGCGGGAGCAATACGGCGCTTTCTGCGTTTCTGTCTTGTTCTCATGCTGCATCCCTCGTTTCTTCTGTTCCTGTCTCTGTCTCTGTTTCTGTTTCTGTCTCTGTGGTTGTATCTGTAGGCTGCGGTGCCTGCTGCACCTGACCGGGGGAGAGGGCATTCGGATCTTCTGTCTTTGTATCCTCCTCATCCATCGGGTATGTGCCTGTGATTGTGCCATAGAGCTTGAATGCGTCAAATACCGGCTTCCATTTTGTCAGACCGCCTGCTGTGACTGCAAGGTAGGTATGACCATCCGGTGTCTGCGCAAAGCTTGCAAGGCAATTGCCGGCTTCATCGGTGAAGCCTGTTTTACCGCCATAAATCGTGATGCCCTCAACCTCTGTACCATACATACGGCTGAGCATGGTGCTGTACATCTGGATGCCCTCCGGACTCTGGGGAGTCTGTGCGGTGGTGTAGGTGAATGTCGAGATGATTTCTTTGCACAAATCATTCTGCATACAATATTCCAGAATCAGCGCGATATCTGTGACGGTGCTGTAATGGTCGGGGTCATGCAGACCTGTGGGATTGGTGAAATGGGTATTTTTCAGCTCCAGTTCTGCAACTTTCTCGTTCATCATCTCCACGAACGCTTCCTCCGAACCTGCCACATACTGCGCCAGTGCCGCGGTTGCATCACCGCCGGAGGGGAGTGCTGCACCATAGAGCAGGTCGAGAATGGAGCACAGCTCACCGGTCTGGAATCCTGCCATGGAGGCGTTCTGCGCATACAGGGGCGCAAGAATTTCATCGGTCATGAGGAACGTGTCATTGAGATTTTCCGTCCGTTCAATGGCAACGATCAGCGTCATGAGCTTGGTCATGGACGCAGGATAAATAATCTGCTCGCTGTTCTTGTCGGCAAGCACTTTGTTGTTGTCAAGGTCAATCAGCACTGCATGGGTGCTTGCAATGCCGTCAAGTTTCGTCAGAATATCGCCGTTTCTTTCCGGATACAGCACGGGCGGCAGGTACATTTTCAGTACTGCTTCATACTTTGGGGATACAAGTGCCGATGCCGGACGAAGCTCCGCCTGCGCGGATGTGGTCGGTTTCTGGGGATTGTTCTTCTCTTTGTCGATCGGTGTGGATAGTATATGAATAATGGCGATAATGCCGATAATTATGATTACAATCAAAACCCCCAACAACAAAAAGGCACTCCAATCTTTAATGTGCCTGAGGGTCTTTTTGCGTTTTTTCTTCTTCAATGGGATTACTCCTCCTGTTTCGTCTTTTCTACACAAAGGTGCTTATTCTTTTCTATCTATACTAATTATAACTCACTTTGACAAAAATGTCAACAGTTTATTCATGATTCGCGAAAAAAAATTTCCGGAGGAATACGCGCCGAAATCGCGCTGTTCCATGCGAAAATGCAGTGAGGCGTGGGGAATATTTGTGCATTTCCACGAAAATGCAGGAAATCGAAAAAAACACTTGCAATCCGCGCCGGAACGTGGTATAATATGAAAGTTAAATAGTACTACTGTCTAAGGGAACTGATGGGCTACTATGCAATGACACATTGATGAAAGAGGTGAATTTTGATGAAAAAGGACATCCATCCTACACTGTACAAGACCACAATTACTTGCCATTGCGGTAACGTGATCGAAACACAGTCTACCAAGCAGGATATCAAGGTGGAAATTTGCTCCAAGTGCCATCCGTTCTTCACCGGTAAGCAGAAGCTTGTAGATACCGGCGGACGCGTTGACAGATTCAAGAAGCGTTTCAATCTCGATAAGTAATGCAAAGATGAATAGTACGGGCGGTGCAGACTGCCCGTATTTTCATATATGAGGGGAGTGACAGCCATGGATTATTTTACGATTGCAGACTTTGCAGAAACCACCTTTACCGAAAAACGCTCCGAATTTATCGGCTATCTTGCGCCGGTTCTGACCAATGACGAGGCAGTGGGCTTCATCAACGACATTAAGGCGCAGCACAGAAAGGCGAAGCACCATGTCTATGCGTACATCCTGCGCGACTCAAACATCACACGTTACAGCGATGACGGCGAGCCGCAGGGAACAGCAGGTGTGCCGGTGCTCGATGTCCTGCAAAAGCGCGGTCTGACAGATGTCTGCTGCGTGGTAGTGCGCTATTTCGGCGGCATCCTCCTCGGCGGCGGCGGTCTTGTACGCGCGTATTCCCATAGCGCGGCACTGACCTGCGATGCAGCAAGCATCCTGCACATGTGCGAGAGCTGTCCGCTGTCGCTGCGCATGGACTACACGCTCTATGGAAAGGTAACGCATATTTTGCCGGAATATGGGGTAATTGAATCCGGCAGCGAATTCGGCACGGAAGTCTGGCTGGAACTTCAGGTGCGCCTTGAGGTACTCGACCGTCTGATGCGTGATTTGACAGAATTGTCCAACGGCAGAATCCACATGGAATGCGGAAAAACCGGATATGCGGATTTTTCTGCGGCTGTGAAAAAAACTTTCTGAAGAAAAGAGGGTTTTTGACGGAACGAATCGTATACATATATAGAAGGTATTGCACACGATTCGGGGAGGTGTTCCATGACAATTCGCGAACAGATACAGCAGCGTGAAGCAGAAACGCTGCATGAGCTTGCCTGCCGCAGCACGGATGCAGTGCACACAGCGCGTACTCATCCGCAGGAGGATTGCCCCTACCGCACGGCATTTCAGCGTGACAGGGACAGAATTCTGCACTGCAACGCATTCCGCAGACTCAAACGCAAAACGCAGGTCTTTCTCTCACCGGTCGGCGACCACTACCGTACACGGCTGACGCATACACTGGAAGTGGCGCAGGTTGCACGGACAATTGCCCGTGCCATGGCATTGCACGAGGATTTGACGGAAGCCATCGCCCTTGGCCATGACCTTGGTCACGCGCCGTTCGGACATGCAGGAGAAGCCGTGCTTAACAACATCTGCCCCCATGGCTACCGCCATTACGAGCAGAGCGTGCGCGTGGTCGAATACATCGAAAAAAAGGGGGAGGGACTTAACCTCACTTTTGCCGTGCGCAATGGCATTCTCTGCCATACCAACCGGACAGCGGATACGCTGGAGGGGAATATTGTTCGTGTTGCGGACAAAATTGCATACATCAATCACGACATTGACGATGCCGTCCGTGCAGGATTGCTCCGCAGTGAGGACTTGCCGGCGGATGCGATACAAGTGCTCGGCACGACAAAAACCGAACGTATTACCGCCATGATTGCGGCGGTGATTGCCCATGGCTATGATTCAATTGCCATGACCGCGCCCGTGCAGGAGGCGCACGACATCCTGCATGAATTCATGTACCGCAGTGTGTACTATAACCCGACAGCCAAGCGCGAGGAGAAAAAAGCCACAGTTCTGCTTGAAACGCTCTATGCGCATTTCCGGAAGCATCCTGAACAGTTGCCGGAGGATTACCGCGCAATTGCGGACAAAACGGACATTGACCGTGCTGTCTGCGACTATATTTCCGGTATGAGTGACGGCTACGCGGTGGACCTTTACTCGGAGCTGTTTGTTCCGAAATTCTGGAAGTAGGTGAAAGGATTGCTCTCCGAGGATTTTATGTACCGACTGCGCGAGTCGAATGACATCGTTTCCGCATTCGGAATGTATGTCACGCTGAAAAAACGCGGCAGAACGCATGTCTGCAACTGCCCGTTCCATTCGGAAAAAACGCCGTCCTGCACGGTTTATCCCGATACGCAAAGCTTTTACTGCTTCGGCTGCGGTGCCGGCGGCGATGTGATTACCTTCACCATGAAAATGGAAAACCTCAGTTATATGGAGGCTGTCCGGATGCTTGCCCAGCGATGCGGCATGGAACTGCCCACGCAGAATGCCGATGAAGCGAAAACTGCCAAACGCAGGGTGCGTTGTCTGGAAATCAATCGGGAAGCGGCAAATTTCTTTTATAAACAGCTTATTTCGGGGCAGGATAAGAGGGGACTGCACTATTTTGCAGAACGAAAGCTCAGCCCTGCCATCATCAAAAAATACGGGCTTGGCTATGCCCCCGATGACTGGAACATGCTGCGCGACCACTTGCGTGGTCTTGGGTACAGTGACGAGGAGCTTGTGACTGCCGGTGTCTGCCAGCAGGCACAAAGCGGCAAGGTTTACGATAATTTCCGTAACCGCGTGATATTTCCCATTGTCGATTTGCGCGGCAATGTTATCGGCTTCGGCGGCAGAGTGCTTGACGACAGCAAGCCAAAATACCTGAATACCGGAAAAACACCGGTATTTGACAAGGGGCGCAATCTCTTTTCGATGCAGTTTGCGAAAAATGCTGCCTCCACCACCATGATTCTTGCGGAGGGCTACATGGATGTCATTGCCATCCATCAGGCAGGCTTTGAAAATGTTGTTGCCACTCTCGGCACGGCAATTACCCCCGACCAAGCGCGGCTGATTTCCCAGTACGCCAAGGAAGTGGTGATTGCCTATGACAGTGACGGCGCAGGACAGGCAGCCACACAGAAAGCCATGAACCATTTCAGTGCAGTGGGCTTGCCTACGCGCATTCTGAAGATGGAGGGGGCGAAGGACCCTGACGAATTTATCAAACGCTACGGCGCGGAGCAGTTCCGCATTCTCATTGACCATGCCGGTGACGCATTGAATTTCCGGCTTGACAAATGTCGGGACGGACTGGATTTGCAGACGGAAATCGGCAAAACGGAGCTGCTGCGGCGCAGTGTGAATGTACTTGCAGAAATTACCAATCCCCTTGAACGGGAAATCTATATTGGCAGAACCGCCAAAGAGCTTGAAATCCGCGTGGAAACGCTGCAAATGCAGGTGGACCGTGCCGTGCGCAGGACGGTGCGTGACACGAAACAGTCGCAGTTCCGTGCCATCGAAGCACAGGCACTCCAGCGTGACGAGCTGAATCCACAGGCACAGCAATTCCCCAAGGAAAGCCGCGCAGAAGAACAGATCCTGTCCTATCTGATGCACTATCCGGAGGATTATGCAATGCTCTGGAGCGAGCTGCCGCCTACATATTTTGTCACAGAGTTTCACCGGCGCGTTTATGAAACCATCTGCCGGATGCTGACTGATTACACGCAGTTCCACCTTTCCATGCTCGCAGACAAGTTCACTGCGGATGAAATGGGCAGAATTACGCGGATTCAGGTAAAAGGACGTGAATTCCCCGTGGACAGGGATACACTTGAGGAGTGTTTCACTGTGCTGCGGAATTTCAGAAACCATGTCCAGCCAAGTCAGGACATGTCGGACGAGGATTTGCGCAAGCTCCTCGCCCAGAAAAAGAACCATCAAGCGAAGTAGGAGGATGCGAAATGGACAAGAAGTCAACAATTGAAGCATTGCTGGAGAAAGGCAAGGCAGCCGGAAAACTGACCACCAAGCAGATTTCCGATGCATTGGAGGAAATGGATTTTGATGCGGACCAGCTCAATTCGTTCTATGACAGCTGTGAGCATCTCAACATTGAAATTATCGACAACAATGTAGTGGATGATAATATCGACCTCAATAACATCCCTCTGATTGAGAATATTGACGATGATATGGAAGCGGCACTGTCCACCGAAGGACTTGCTGTGGACGACCCTGTGAAAATTTACCTCAAGGAGATCGGCAGAGTGCCGCTGCTTTCGCAGGATGAGGAAGTCAAGCTCGCTGAAATCATGGTACAGGGTACACCACTGGAGGCAAAACGCGCCAAGCAGCGTTTGTCTGAAGCCAACCTGCGACTGGTTGTCAGCATTGCCAAGAAATATGTCGGCAGAGGTATGCAGTTCCTCGACCTGATTCAGGAGGGCAACCTCGGTCTGATTAAGGCTGTGGAGAAATTCGACTACAACAAGGGCTTCAAATTCTCGACCTATGCAACATGGTGGATTCGTCAGGCGATCACCCGTGCCATTGCCGATCAGGCAAGAACCATCCGCATTCCCGTGCATATGGTAGAAACCATCACCAAGGTGAAGAAAATCACCAGTCAGCTTTTGCATGAAAACGGTCATGACCCATCACCGGAGGAAATTGCAGAGCGTCTGGAAATGTCCGTAGAGCGTGTGCGTGAAATTATGCGCATTGCACAGGACCCTGTTTCTCTGGAAACGCCCATCGGCGAGGAGGAGGACAGCCATCTGGGTGACTTCATCCCCGATGATGACGCACCGGCACCGGCTGACGCAGCATCCCTGACGCTGCTGAAGGAGCAGCTGGAGGAAGTTCTGTCCACGCTGACCGACCGTGAGGCAAATGTACTGCGCCTGCGTTTTGGTCTGATTGACGGTCGTTCCCGTACCCTTGAGGAAGTGGGTGCACAGTTCAACGTTACCCGTGAGCGTATCCGCCAGATTGAGGCGAAGGCACTGCGCAAGCTGCGCCATCCGAGCAGAAGCAAGAAGGTCAAGGACTTCCTTGATTGATGAAAATTCCCCCTTTTGCAGAAAATGCAGAAGGGGGATTTTTGCGTCATACAGAGAAAAATCCCCTACCGGAACACGGCAGGGGATTGGTATTACTTCACGCCATACTGCTCACGGTATGCCAGCATCTTGTCCAGATACTCCTTACCGGGTACAATGTCGTTTCTGATAGCGTCAATGATGTCCTCCATTGTCACGATGGGATATACCGTCACGCCGAATTCTTCCTTGACTTCCTGTACAGCGGACTTGTCACCCGTGCCGCGTTCCATGCGGTCAACGGTGATGACCATGCCTGTGACATCCACATTTGCTGCACCCTTGAGCTTGGGCATGGATTCACGCAGAGCCTTGCCGGAGGTCATAACGTCATCAATGATAACAACCTTTTCATCATCCACAAGCGTCTTGCCGACAAACATGCCGCCCTCGCCGTGGTCCTTTGCCTCCTTACGGTCGAAACAGTAGTTCACGTCAATGCCAAACTTGTTGCTCAGTGCCACAACCGTGGAAACAGCAAGCGGAATGCCCTTGTAAGCCGGTCCGAACAGGGTTTCTACCGGAATATTGTTGGCATGGATGCACTCAGCGTAGTATTCGCCGAGCTTTGCCAGCTGTGCACCGGTCTTGTAGTTGCCGCAGTTGATGAAATAGGGCGCGATTCTGCCGCTTTTCAGTGTGAATTCACCGAATGTCAGTACACCGCATTCCACCATGAATTTGATAAAGCTTTCTTTGTAGGTCATTGTATGTTCCTCCTATATTCTGGGGTTTTCCCCTATTTGACATTTATGAAAGCGTTTTCTCCAGCTTATCAAGCTCCTGCATCCAGAGATGCATGGACGCGTCACTGGGCATCCGGAAGCCCGTTCTGGGCGAAAGTCCGACACTGCCCACCCCCACCCCATCGGGCAGGCAGGAACGCTTGAACTGCTGGGTAAAGAATCTTCTGTAAAAGGTTTTCAGCCACTTGAAAATCACTGCATCCTCGTATTCTTCTGCAAAAGCGTACTTTGCCATGCGGAAGATCTTCGCCGGCGCAAAGCCATGCCGGATGACATGGTACAGGAAAAAGTCGTGCAGTTCATAAGGGCCGACCAAATCCTCTGTTTTCTGTGCAATTTCGCCCTGCTTGTCAGGGGGGAGCAGTTCGGGGCTTACCGGTGTATCGAGAATATCCAGCAGAATCGCGGATAATTCCTCGCCGGAATGCTCTGCCTCAAAGCGTACCAGATGGCGCACAAGGGTTTTCGGAATCGAACCATTTACCCCGTAATTGCTCATATGGTCGCCATTATAGGTCGCCCACCCAAGCGCAAGCTCGGACAAATCACCTGTGCCGACCACAAGCCCGTTCACATCGTTGGCAATATCCATGAGAATCTGTGTGCGTTCCCGTGCCTGTGCGTTTTCATAGGCGGCATTGTGGAGGCTCTCATCATGCCCGATGTCCTCGAAATGCTGACGGACGCTCGCTTCAATGCGAATCTCACGCAGACTGCTGCCGTATTTTTTCGCAAGCTCACAGGCATTCTGATAAGTGCGGTCGGTCGTGCCAAAGCACGGCATGGTGATGGTATGAATGCCGCTGCGGTCAAGTCCGAGCAAATCAAATGCGTGGGCAGTGACAATGAGAGCAAGGGTGGAATCGAGTCCGCCTGAAAGCCCCAGAACCGCGTTTTTGCAGCCGATCGCCTGCATCCGCCGCATGAGTCCCACTGCCTGCATTTGCAGGATTTCCGCACATCTTACGGAACGGACGGCAGGATCTTCGGGGATGAAGGGATTCTTGGGAATGGGACGGGTGAGGGTGGTTTCCTCAACTGCCATATCAAAGCTGTTCTTCATATAGTCATCATTCCGGGGAACACGTCTTGTCTGGAGGCGTTCTGCTTCGAGTCCTGCCGTATCAATCTCCGTAATGGTAAGACCATTTGCAAACGCCTCAGCTTCCGCAAGAATCCTGCCGTTTTCGGCAACCAGATTCCGTCCGTCGAATACAAGGTCGGTGGTCGATTCCCCGATGCCTGCATTGGCAAGGGCATAAGCACAGCAAAGGGAGGCAGATTTTGCCTGCACCATCATTTTGCGATATGCTGCTTTTCCTGCGGCGGCAGGGCTTGCAGAGAGGTTGAAAATCAATGCCGCACCATTTGCTGCAAGTGCCGCAGACGGTGCATCCGGTACATACAGATCCTCACAGATTTCTACGCCGAAATCAAAGCCGGAAAGCTGATTGCAGCAGAATGTCTGGTTGATTCCGAACAGCACAGGTTCTTCTCCGATATAAACAGCGTAATCCTCATCCTCTGCCGCTGTGAACCAGCGGTTTTCTGAAGAATTTCCATAGCAGGGAATATTGCTTTTCGGCACGATGCCGAGGATATGTCCCTGATAAATCACAGCCGCACAGTTATACAGCCGGCTTTTCACACTGACGGGCAGACCAACAATGGAGATGATCTCCAGATCGCCGGTTTTCTCTACAATACGGCTCAGGTTTTCTTCCGCAGATTGCAGAAGTGTTTTCTGCAAAAACAAATCTCCGCAGGTGTAGCCCGTAATGGACAGCTCCGGAAAGCAGATGATCTTCACGCCCTGTGCATGAGCCTGTGAAATCAACTCCAGAATTCTGCCCGTGTTATAGTCACAATCCCCCACACGCAGGTCGGGGGTGGCACAGGCGATTTTCAGAAATCCATCCTTCATTTGCAAAACCTCTTTTCTTCTGTGCTGTCAGAATCGTTCGCTATCTTTAGTATACCATAAATGACAGGCATATGCAAGTACTGGAATGGAAATTTCAGATTTATTCATAAATCCCACAAGAAAAACCCCCTCCCTTTGCAGGAGAGGGGGCACAGCTTACTCGTAGATACTCTGTTCTTTTTTCAGCTTCCGTGTTTTCCCGAGAATCTTGAGCATACCCAATATCAGCAATACGCCCAGAAGAAGATTGATGCAGCCTGTAAAGAAATTGAAAGGGGAAACGACGCTGCACATCCCCCAGCCCAGACTGACGTTTTGTATGCCGACGCCGATATTCAAGAGTGAAATCGGAATGAACATTGCATTGAGGCGATTGAGATGCTTGATTTTATTTGCATAATCGGAAAAAATCTCAAACTCGCCGAGCGCGCGTTCCTTTCTCAGATACACCCAGCGCATGTACGAGCCGACCTGCTCTATGCCCGTTTCCTCCAGAAATTCCAGATAGGATTCACTTTCGGGATGACATGGTGCGTGTTCCAGAAATTCCAGACGGTAGAGGTATTTCTGCGGTTCGGTCTTTTCAAATTCATAGGTGCAGAGCCAGAAATGGAAGCTCACCATCGCCCAGCCCTTTGCTGCCATCTCATTGAGCCATTTTTCTTCCTTTTCAAAATCCCATGCAAAGAACCATTTGTGTACTTTTTTTCTCATGTCAGTTTCCTCCCAGAATTCGTTTGCCGTTTTCGACCAGTTCTTCAAGCCGTGCAAGCTCTCCATGCAGCACCTCACGTCCGCTGTCCGTGATGACATATTCCTTTTTCCGGCTGTTTTTTTCGCCAGGAAGTGCCGTGATCCACTCCTTTTCAAGCATTGTGTTAATTGCACCGTACAGCGTTCCGGCGGCAAGCTTTACACGTCCGTGCGACAGTTCCTCGGCATTCTGCATGATGCCGTAACCATGCATGGGAGTGATGAGCGACAGCAGGATATAGTATACGGCTTCTGTCAATGCTCCGTTTCCAAAATTCATGTGCATCCTCCTTTATCGGAATCCGTTCTATCTGTTTCCGTTATATCGGCTTCCGTTATATGTATTATATCACATTCCGATATAGTTGTCAAGGGGTTTTGAAAATTTTTTCTGAAAAAAGCAATAATAATGCGCCCCTGCTGAAAGCAAAGACGCATTGCGGTATATTGAGCTGCCTCCGCAAGTCTGGGGGCTATAGCTCCTTTTCTTTTATCCACTTCCTGCCCATCACATACAGCACAGACGTTACAATAAGAGCAATGACTGCTACAATGGTGAGGGTGAGAATGGAGGCAGCATCCGTTTCAAAGCAGGTGCGAAATGCGTCTGCCGTACATCCAAGAGATATTAGTATCCATGAGATGGAGAAGATCATACCGGTTTTCGCAAGTCCCAGACGGATGCACAAGGCATTGATACAGATACCCGTCAAGCTCGAAACAAGTATGCCGATTCCTGCTGCGCTGAATAACCAGCCAAATATTGCAAGGGTGAATTCCCCGAATGCCAGCGCGGAAATCAGTGCAATGAAAATACCCATGACTGCCATTGCCGCCGTGCAGAGAAAATGCATTGCAATCCGTGCATGGTAGCATTCCAGACGATGCAAGGGCATCGTAAAGCCCTGCCGCAGCCAGCCCGACTGCTCATCATGAGAGAGTGCAAATAGTTCCATAGCCATGCCGAAAATGATGTTGAAAACAACGGGGAGCATGTACACAGGCTCATCCGTATTGGCAAGCGTCACAACTGCCATCATCCCGAACAATCCTATCTCTATGATAATGAGGGCTATTTTGCAAGTGCGCAGAACGATGCAAAAATCTTTATAAATCAGTCCTTTCATACTATCACCTTACAATTCCTTTTCTTTTATCCACTTTCTGCCAAGCAGGTACATGGTACTGAATGCACCAATCAAAAGCACCGCTTCAATGGGGAGAATCAGCTGTAAATCCTGATTCCGCGCGAAAAACAGTGCGGCAATAATGCCGCCGAGGATGGCGAGAAACAGCATCATGAATGTGTAGCTCCTTTGTGCGCCGAATTTGATGGCAAGCGGTACATTGATGATTCCTATCAGAAAAAAACAGAGAAACTGTAAAACAAACGTTACCAGTATTTCACCAAGCAGACCTGCTGTCAGAATGCCTGTCACTGCCGTGAGAAGAATGCTGATGACAAGTCCTAACAAACCGCCGGCGCAGACATTGATTCCATGCGTCAGGAGCTTTGCATGGTAGTACTGTGTCCGGCTGACGGGATTTGTCAGGGCAAATCCCATCCATCCCGATTGTTCATCATAGCTTAAGCAAGTGTTGATCATCATCATGCCCATCACCATGCACATGAGCAGCGGCATACGATGAATATGGGTCAAATCATCCTCCGCGAGTGAAACGATAACCGGAAGTGCAATGACGCACAGAAGTGCCAAGAATTTCATGCGGCGGAATGCAAGAAGCTCCGTCATGATGTCCTTGTAAATCAAACCTTTCATATCATCACCTTAGAGTTCCTTTTCTTTTACCCACTTTCTGCCCAGCAGGTACAACCCGACGAGAAACAGTACGCCAAGGATGAGAAGGAGCAGGAGGGAAATGTCATCGAATGCCGCAAGCGCAATGATGAAAACGATCATAAACGCAATCAGGCTGAACAAAAACACACAAAGTCCTTTCGTCATGCCGAATTTCAGAATGAACGGAATACAGAGTGACCATCCTAAGCCGAAAATCGGTGCAATAACGATCGAAAGTCCAAGGATTTCTTTGAACACTTCCCATGTCAGAATGCCTGTCACTGCCGAGAATGTCACACTCAGCAGAAAGCCCAGTATTCCGCTGCCAGCCATGGCAACCAGAGTGGTCAGAATTTTTGCATGGTAGTACTGTATCCGATGAATGGGGCTTGTCATGGCGTGTTTCATCCATCCGCATTTCTCGTCATAGCCGAATGCGCTTGACAGTATACCAAGGGGAATGGAGAAAGCGAAAAGAATCGGACATTCGTAGATTCTGCTTGTATCATCCTGAATCCATGCGAGCACAAGCGGCATTGCAATGCACAATATGAGCATCAACAGCCAGTACCGCCGTAAATCGTTCAGACCGACGGTAATGTCCTTGTAAATCAAACCTTTCATATCATCACCTTAAAACTCTTTCTCCAGCATCCACTTTCTGCCCAGCAGGTACATCGTCACACCAACACCAATGCCGAGTACAAGTATGCTGATGTTGGCAATGGGGGAGGATTCTCCCAGAATATTGATGCCTGTGCCAAGGAGTACAACGCCCGTAACGGTCATCATCATCACCATAGAACCTTTCTGTACGCCGAATTTCAGCATGAGGGGTGTGGTAACCAATCCCACCAACAGCAGCACGCAAAGCATTCCGAGGGCAGAGGAGAGATTATTTGTGAAAACTTCCGCGGAAAGCTGTCCGAGTACAATTGCAATGACCGTGGAAATGGCAAAGCCCAAGAGCGAACCGCAGAGAACATTCATCACATGCGTGAGGAACTTTGCATGGAAATACTGGATACGGGTGACGGGATTTGTCATGGCATAGCGCATCCATTCCGAACGCTCATCGCAGCCGTAGGTGGTGTTGATCATGACCATGGAGATGACGGGGCACATCATCAGGGGCATGGCATAGGAATGCGATATATCATCACTTGTCAGCGCAAAGAGCACCGGCATACCAACCATACAGAGAAGATAATACAATGCAAGCCGGCGCAGCTCATGCATCTCTAACATAATATCCTTGTAAACTAATGCTTTCATGTCCGTTCTCCTTTTACTGTCAGCAGCATAATTTCGTCAATCGTTGCATTGTCAATCACCAGATGGGGAAATTCACGTTTCAGTGCATCCCGATGCTCCACGAGCATTTCATAGCTGCAATCGTTCTTGCGCCATGCAATGCAGCCGGCATTCTTCACATTGGCAAAGTCCTTTTCACCGCAGCGGACAATACCGTACTGGTACAGCAGTGCATCCTTTTCCTTGGAAAATGCAATCTGTCCCTTGTTGATAAAGGTAATGTAATCAGCAACCTTTTCCAAATCTGTTGTAATATGGCTGGAAATAATGATGGTGTGCTGTTCGTCCTGTACAAATTCCAGAAACAGTTCAAGAAGCTCATCCCTTGCGATCGGGTCAAGTCCTGCGGTCGGTTCGTCAAGAATCAGGAGCTTTGCATTATGGGACATGGCATAGGCAAGATTCAGTTTCATTTTCATACCCTTGGAAAGCGTCTTGACCTCTGCTTTTTCAGGGAGTTCAAAGCGTGTGACAAGCTCCTGAAATCGTGCAGCGTCCCAGTTCTTGTAGGTGTATTTTCCGATATTGCCCACCTGCTTGACCGTAAGGATTTCCGGGAAGCACAGCGTATCAAATGCAACACCCATTTCTGCCTTGAGTGCGGTGTCCTTATCCTGAAGGGGCTTTCCCCAGAACAGTACCTCGCCGCCGTCCTTGTGGATCAGGTTGAGCATTGCCTTGAACAATGTACTCTTACCTGCACCGTTTTCGCCGACAATGCCCATAATGCAGCCATCCGGTACGGAAAAGCTGACATCGGAAAGGGTGAATCTTTCATATTTTTTTGTAATATTTTTTACCTCAACTGCGAATTCCATCATTCGTCCTCCTCATAGAACAGTGTTAATAATTCAATCAATTTTCCAAGTGTAATACCGCTTCTTCGTGCAATCTCCGCGGCTTCCTGCAAATGCTCCTCTGCCTGCCGCTGCAATTCCTCCTGTACCAGTGCCGAACCGCCTGCGGAAATAAAACTTCCTCTGCCAACGGTCGTTTCAATGAATCCGTCACGCTGCAAATCCTCATAGGCATGTTGTACGGTGATAACGCTGATGTGCAGCATTTTCGCCAATGCCCGCATGGACGGAATCGGGTCGCCGTGCTTGAGTTCTCCACGCATGACCTTTTCCTTGATTTGTGACGTGATTTGCTCATAAATTGGCTTCTGGCTATTGGTACTGATGATAATTTCCAAATGCTCACCTCCATATCGGATGTCGTAAGTGTACTTGAATGTCATGTAGTGTACTTACCTTACAAGTACATTATAGCACATTCAAGTACACTTGTCAATAGGGAAATGCGATTTTTTTGAAAAAAATATCAGTTGACAATTTCCTGCTTCTGCGATACAATATAAATAGGGCATCTCTGAAAACCGGATGCGCTGAATAATCCAGTGATACGAGGTAGCTATATGAATATCGTTGAACGACTCCGCTGCAATGAAGATCTGACCGATACAGAGCTTGCAGAACTTCTGCAAACTGACAAATATGATGAGCAGCTGCGCATTGCAGCCGATGCAGTCCGCCGTGAGCATTACGGCACGGATGTCTATATCCGTGGGCTGATTGAATTTACAAACTACTGCAAAAACGATTGTCTTTACTGCGGCATCCGCAGGAGCAACCGCTGTGCACAGCGTTACCGCCTGACCAAAGAGGAGATCCTCGAATGTTGTCAGGAGGGCTATGCACTGGGATTCCGCACCTTCGTATTGCAGGGCGGCGAGGACGCATATTACACCGATGCACGCATTTGCGACATTGTATCTGCCATCCGCAGGAACTACCCCGACTGCGCCATCACGCTGTCTGTCGGGGAAAAGTCCCATGAAAGCTATCAGGCATATTTTGACGCAGGAGCAAATCGCTACCTGCTGCGTCACGAAACTGCGACACCGGAGCATTACAGCCAGCTGCATCCAGCGGAGCTGACCTTTCCCAAAAGACGGGAATGCCTGTTTGACCTGAAAGCAATCGGCTATCAGGTAGGTGCAGGCTTTATGGTGGGCAGTCCGTTCCAGACGATGGAGCACATCATTGCAGATTTGCGGTTTTTGCAGGAACTAAAGCCCGACATGATCGGCATCGGTCCATTCCTCAGCCATAAGGACACACCGTTCTGCGACTATCCGGATGGGGAGCTTGCGCTTGTCCTGCGGCTTCTGGGGATTCTGCGCCTGATGCATCCGCGCGTACTGCTGCCGGCGACCACGGCACTGGGGACGATGCATCCGCAGGGGAGGGAGCTTGGTTTGCAGACGGGGGCAAATGTCGTCATGCCGAATCTGTCACCGCAGAGTGTTCGGGAGAAGTACATGCTGTACGATAATAAAATCAGCACGGATGAGGAATCAGCGCAGAGTGTGCAGCGGCTTGCGCAGGCGGTAGAACGTGCCGGATATTGCGTAGTTACGGCGCGCGGCGATGCCAAAACGAAAAATTAGAGTGAGTTTGCAAAAAAATCTTGACAAATGCGTTTGGCTGTGGTATAATAATACTGTTGCCGAAGTGGCGGAATGGCAGACGCAGCAGACTCAAAATCTGCCGAGAGCAATCTTGTACGGGTTCAAGTCCCGTCTTCGGCACCATATCAGCACCCCAATTTTGATGCAATCGAAGTTGGGGTGTATTATTCTGTCTGAATGCAGTGAATACACAAGTGCATTTTGATGTTTTTCAGGCTATCGTTGACTTTTGTAACGAAACAAAAACAGGGGCTGTGGACAACCGTGTGAGGAGTATCACATCGGCAGCCACAGCCCCTGAAAAATAAATCAAAATAATGTACGATTCCGTCAAATACCGCCTGTCTCTGTTTTTTCTCTGATAGAAGCTGTAATAGGAACGTTATAAGAGGAAAGTGCTTTGTAAGCCATTTCCAGTTGAAACTCATTCAATTTCACTCTATATTGCTTCGGAATATCGTTTTCAATACGCTTTTTGAGCGTGATGATAAGCGTATATGAGAACACAGAGCCATTGTAGATTTGATTGCCGTAGTATTTGGTTTTAGTAACATGTTTCTGAACCGAATCTATTTCAGCATTTTCTATGAAGTCAATTTTTTCACTGTTATATACCACAGTATAGTTTCCGCTGATATTGATTCCGCAGTTGCAGCTCAACTCGCCGTTTCTTTTGTATGTGAGCATTCTGCCGTTAAGATAGGAACGCTCTATTTCGGGATATTTCTCACCGCACTCTTTTATGAAAGCTCTTACGGGAGTATTCAGAACCTTGAATGCGCCCCAACCTCCAAAAAGGAGTCCGCTGAATATGAGAATAAAAGTTGTCTCTGCAAATCCAGCATTCAAGAATATCGCTGAAATAAAAAACAAAGCTGAGATCACAAGCATAACGATTCCCGATACACTGAGAAACCGGCGTGATAAGTCAGCTTTCATTGAATCGCCCTTCACTTGAATGAAATCGTGCTTGTCTACATATTCTGCGTATTTTTGCTGCCATTTTTCATCTTGATGATATTTGCCATTATCAATATCGTTTTTAAATTCTTTATCCATGCGGTTTGATTTTAGCTCCATGAATAAGGCTACCGCCAAAAATACAGCAGTTCCGACCGTTAGGAATATACAGATGATATTAGGCAGCTTATAATAGAACCGTCCAATTATATACACCAGCGGTATAGCGATTATGTATGCGATTATACGCCGCTTCAGTGGAAGAAGATCAGGATGAAACATCTTGCGCGGTAAGTCATCGAATTTCCCCATAGTATACTTGCCTCCTCTCAGCAGTTAGCGGTATTTCCATATTTTTATTATATCAAACTCTACTGGAAAAGTCAATCACCCGAATAACGTAAACTTCATCTGCCATACAGAAGCAAGACGTTTTTCTTACTAATACCATGTAAATTCGAAATCTTAAATAAAAAGCGGGACTCGGGGGTGCAGGCTCACAGCCCCCGTCCCCTCTGCTTTACTCCGTTCAGCATCTCCCCGCCCCGCGGGGAGTCACCCGCATATCCCTCCCCCGCTTTGCGGGGGAGGTGCCGCCGAACGGCGGCGGAGGGGGCAGCTCTTGCTATCTGTTCAATTTAAGAAGCATCATCAAGTTTTAGCTTTTACAAACTACTAATATGGATAACAAAATAGGGGCTGCAGCCGAGAATCGTCACATCTCAGCCACAGCACCTAAATCCCCCTCCCTTTGGAAGGGGGCAGGAGGTGGGGCAGTTTGGGTAAGGTTCGATAAAAAATTGATTTGCGTGTCCAACCTTCGTGCGTAGTTGACAAGAACATCAAAGGGAAGTATAATATAGGTAGGTACGAAAACGCCGGACAGATCTGGCTGATGGAAAGGAGATTGTGTAAAATGTATCGTTCTGATTCCTGCGATGTGACATATTACGAAGACCGCAATATCGTTTTTGTGAAATGGAAATCTTTTTGTTCCTTCAAGAATTATCGCAAGCCGCTTGAATATGCTCTTGGTATCATAAAGAAATACGGCTGCAATTATGTTGCCGATACAAGAAACGGCTTTGAAAATGTTCCGGAGGATACAAAATGGGTTGCGGAGTATTTCATGCCCATGGCTGCTGCATACGGCTGTCAATGCATCTATTTTCTCATTGACGAGAACAATGCATTGAAGGATGAACTGGAAGGTCAGCAAGCAGATTCCAGTGCTATCATTGATTTCAAGTATATCTACAGCTTGGAGGATATAGTATGACGGATATTCTGATTGTGGAATGAATTGCCCCCAAAAAGTTAGACAAAGAATTAAAAGAAAATTTATGCAAAGCGACTAAGCAGCAAGCTTGGTCGCTTTGCTGCATTATGCAGCGTTGGCAAGACGGAATGTCAACCACATTTTCCCGATTGACAACCCATTGGTTTTGTGGTATAATAAGAACATAAGTTCTTGAAAGGAGCATCCGCAATGCCGTACTACATCGCCATTGACCTGAAAAGCTTCTACGCATCCGTGGAATGCGTGGAGCGTGGGTTGGATCCGCTGACCACGAATCTCGTTGTTGCGGATTCCTCCAAAACGGAAAAAACCATCTGCCTTGCTGTAACGCCGGCTCTGAAATCCTGTGGAATTCCGGGAAGAGCGCGGCTCTTTGAGGTCGTGCAGAAAGTGCGAAACGTCAACCGCGAACGGCTGCTCCGCGCACCGCAGCGGCGGTTTACCGGCGCATCCTGCAATGCCGTGGAGCTGAATGCCAATCCTGCACTGGAGCTGGATTTCCTCATTGCACCGCCCCAGATGGCAAGGTATATGGAAATCAGTACGAAAATCTACGAAATCTACCTGCGCTATGTCGCGCCGGAGGACATCCACGTCTACTCCATTGACGAGGTATTTGTGGATGTGACCGCATATCTGCCCACTTACCGCTGCACTGCCCATACTCTTGCCATGCGTATGATACGGGACGTGCTGCACGAAACCGGTATTACAGCAACTGCCGGCATCGGCACAAATCTCTACCTTGCCAAGGTGGCAATGGACATCGTGGCAAAGAAAATGCCGCCCGACAAGGATGGTGTACGCATCGCGGAGCTTGATGAAATGTCCTACCGACGCAAGCTCTGGGCGCACAGACCGCTGACGGATTTCTGGCGCATCGGTGCAGGAACAGCGCGGAAACTGGAGGCAAACCACATGTACACCATGGGCGATGTGGCAGAGTGCTCGGAATATGACGAAGAACGCCTGTACAAGCTCTTTGGCGTGAATGCGGAGCTGCTCATTGACCATGCGTGGGGCTGGGAGCCGTGCACGATTGCGGACATCAAAGCCTACTGCCCGAAAGCGCACAGCATCAGTCAGGGACAAGTGCTTTCCTGTCCGTACAGCTATGAAAAAGGGGAGCTGATTGTCCGCGAAATGACGGAACTTCTGGTACTGGAGCTGGTGGAAAAGGGGATTGTCACCGACCAGATAATGCTGACAGTCGGCTATGACCATACCGGTGTACCGGAGGATTATGACGGCAGGATGGAAACGGACCGTTACGGCAGACGGCTGCCGAAGCAGGCGCACGGAACGCTGAATCTGGGGAAATACACCTCCTCCACGAAAAAAATCGTGTCCGCCATGATGCAGCTCTATGCGCAGATTGTCGATGAACGTCTGCAAGTGCGCCGGATGTATGTGGTGGCAAATCATGTGCTCTATGAACGTGACGCACCACGGGAGGACTTTGTACAGCTCGATTTGTTTACCGATGCCGGACAGGTACAGGCGCAGCAGGAGCGCGAGGAACAGGAGGAACAGCGCGAACGCTCCATGCAGAGGGCGATGCTGGACATCCGCAGGCGGTTCGGGAAGAACGCCATTCTCAAGGGCATGAATTTATCCGAGGGCGCAACCACAATTACGCGTAACGGACAGGTGGGAGGACATAAGGCATGAACACTGCATACAGCCACATCATCAACCGCCCCCATCATGTGTCGCGGAAGCATCCGCACATGAGCAATTATGGACGAGCCGCACAGTTTGCCGCATTCAAGGCACTGGACGGCTTCGAGGAGGAAATTGCAGAATCCGCGCGGTATGTCGAATGCCGGCAGCCGTTGACAGAAGCGGAGCTTGCGGCACTGGACGCGGCATTTTGCAGACTTCTGGAACTGGAACAGCCGCGGATTACGGTGACCTATTTCATTCCCGATGCACAAAAAGCCGGTGGTGTGTATGTGCAGTATACGGGATATTTCCGGTTTCTTGACCGGAGTACGCAGAGGATGAAGTTTGTGCAGGGGAGGGAGATTCCTCTGGATGCAGTAGCGGCTGTGCAATTTACGGAGGAGGAGTGAAAGCTCCTCTTTTTTTCCGGAAATGCGCTGTCATACCGCATATCGCAGGAAATAGCGCAAACCTGCTGTAAATCCTGTGAAACCTCCAATGCATTCCGACAAAACCTATACTCCTTATCTGGTATAATGAGAGAAAGCTCTGCATATCACAAAGGAGGAACTGTCAATGGAACATCTCAAAAAACTATTTGCCTGTGAAGCGGTGCGCGTCCCCCTCGGCTGCGCAGGTGCAATGGGCGGCGGCTATCTGCTCTCGGTCGGAACGGTCTGCGGCATTGCTTCGCCTTTGCCTGCCGCCATCGCCGGTATGTGTCCGCCGCTGTATGCTTTCTTCATCCTCTGCGGCAGTCTGCTTGCCTACATACAGCGCAGCGCACCGCAGGAAATGGCATTCCAGCTCTGCTGCCTTGTCGCCATCGTTTGTATGCGCATTTTGTTCTATGAGGCGCAGCGTCCCCCCGTGCTCGCCATGCTCACTGTCACCGCCTGTACGGCGGCAGGCTTCGTGACGGATCTGTTCTTTCTTGAACACGGCGGCGTTCTGCCCCTCTATATCATGCAGGCATTGCTCATCGGTGCGGCGGCATTTCTGTTTGCGGATGCATGGAACATCCTGCGCAAACGGCACAGAATCGTCCTTGATGCCGGAAAATGCTTCACCTTTTCCATGACCTACCTGCTCGCTGTCACCGCCCTGTGCGGACTGGACACGGATTTCTGCAATTTCGGACGTGCTGTCGGCATGGGCATCACCCTGCTTGCTGCAAAGCAATTCCGCCAGAACGGCGGCACACTTCTCGGCGCACTCACTGCCTGCGGTACGATCTTATGCAGCGTTCCACTGGGAATGCCCCTGCTCCTGCTGCCGGTCACTGCCATGCTTGCCGGATTTCTCAGCCGTTTCCCGAATGCCGTGTATCTCCCCGTATTCGTCCTCATGCACTTCTTTGCCGCCGCCGTCCTTGACAGCAGCATGGAGCTTGTGCGTGTTGCCATTGAGCTGGTGCTTGCCGGTATGATTTGCGCATTGTGCAGCAGTATCCCCCTCTGCCGCATTCTTACCTTTGGCACACCGCCTGCCGGACAGCCGCGCTGTACCGTACAGCGTGAGCAGTTCCTTTCCCAGTCCATCGCCGGACTGCGCGAGGAAACTGCCAATGTCATCAGCCACCTGCGGCCTGCAAAGCCCGTGGATGCCGTGCGCAAGGTCAGAACGCAGCTGTGCACGGGCTGCAAGAACGAAAGCTTCTGCTGGACGCAGCGGCGCGAAAAAACGGAACAGGCATTTGTCCAGCTGCTCCATGACCCTGCCGCTAACCCCGGACCGGAGGCAATGGCAGACTGCATCCGCCGCGCAAGAATGCCCGAATGCTTCTGGGAATGCGGACAACGCGCTGCACTGGAACAAACAGCCTCCGTACACCTGACACAGAGCCGGAATGTGATGCTCGAATTCTTCCGCCTGATGGAGGAAATGGCTGCCGATGCCGCAAAACAGCGCGGACTGCACATCTGTCCGCAGGAAACACAGGGCTTGCAGAATATGCTGCGCCAGTACCGCTGCGAATACCAGAGCTGCTTTGTGCACCGCCTGCGCTCCGGCCGCTATGCCGCCGAATTGTATTCACGCACCGACCTGCCCGTCACTGCCGTGCAGTCACTTCTGCGTGATTTGCTCGGTGTGCAGGTCTGCGCCATTCCTGCACAGTCCGCCGGCGGTCTGCTGCGCACCTGCTTTTACCAGAAGCCGCCCTATCAGCTGGAGCATACTATCCGCAGCGTCCATGCTCCCGGCTATGCACGATGCGGCGACACTGCCGAAGCCTTTACCGATGCACAAGGGAATCAGTATCTTATCCTTTCCGATGGCATGGGCAGCGGCTCGGCAGCATCCCTCGTATCCCAGATTGCCGTGCGCGCATTCGTTCGTCTTGTGACAAGCGGAATGCCCGTGGAAACTGCCATCCGCTTTGCCAATACCATTCTCCTGTCCGAAACCAATACCGAATCCTTTGCCACCCTCGACATTCTCCGCCTCGACCCCGATTCCGGTGAACTGTATCTCTACAAATCCGGCGCATCTGCGACCTTATTCCGCCATCAGCGGCAGGTTGTGCGCATTGCCGCCCCCAGCTTTCCCATCGGCATTGTACCGCAGGCAGAGCCGTTCTGCAAAAAGCTCACCGCCTTTCCGGACGACCGCATTGTCATGCTCTCCGATGGTATCCATGAAGCGCAGTTTCCGTTCGTGCGGGAATTGCTCCTGCGCAATATGCCCCTGTCCGAAATCGCCGCACAGATTTGTGAAAAAGCGGATGTCTTTCATGCCGGAAAATCCGAGGATGATATCACCGTCATTGCCGCCGGCGTTCGCTGCAATGCAAACGCTGTCCGACAGATTGCACATGAACGTGCAGCGGTCTGAATCCGGATTTTACCGTTTTATACTATCTGTAATACGCGAAAGAAAAATTATCCGTGTATTTTCAAATTCCACCTTGGGCTTTTGTTGAAATTGCACAACACTGCCAGTGCATAATTATCACAAATTATGAAAATTTGATGCAGCCTTGAAAAACTCTTGCAAGAATTCAAGATTTCTGATAAAATAGGTATAAAGGGAGGAGAAGTCATGAAAGTATCTACAACATCCAATCTGAATGATTTTCCACTGTATTTATTTTATCAGGGAAAGAACAACCAAGCATATAAATTCTTCGGTGTGCATACGGTAACAGAGGACGGTGAACAGAAGCACAGATTCCGCGTCTGGGCACCAAGAGCGAAATCCGTTTCCGTAGTCGGCGATTTCAACAAATGGGAGCGCAGCTGCAATCCCATGGAAATGATTGCCGATGGCATCTGGGAGGCAGTCATCGGTGGACTGGGGCAATTCGATGCTTATAAATATAGTATCGAAACAGCGGATGAACGTATTCTCGTTAAATCCGATCCCTATGCCACACATTTTGAAACCAGACCTGCTACCGCGTCCAAAATCTATGAGAGCCGCTATGAATGGCATGATGATGCATGGCTCGCTCGGAACAAGGACCAAATAATCTACAAGCGGCCGCTGAACATTTACGAGGTGCATCTGGATTCATGGAAGCATCATGCGGACGGCAATCTGCTTGATTACACCACCTTTGCAAAGCAGATCATTCCCTATCTGCAGGAAATGTCCTACACCCATGTGGAATTCATGCCGCTGACGGAATTCCCCTATGACGGCTCATGGGGTTATCAGGTAACGGGTTATTTTGCCCCGACCTCACGTTACGGCACACCCGACCAGTTCCGCGAAATGGTGGACATGTTCCATCAGGCAGGCATTGGCGTTATCCTTGACTGGGTGCCGGCGCATTTCCCCAAAGATCCATCCGGTTTGTGCGAATTTGACGGCAGCTATTGCTATGAATACGCCGACCCGAAGAAGATGGAACACAAGGCATGGGGAACGCGCGTATTTGATTACGGCAAAGGCGAGGTCTGCTCGTTCCTGATTTCCAGTGCATGTTACTGGCTTGATGAATTCCATCTCGATGGTCTGCGCGTGGACGCAGTTGCCTCCATGCTCTATCTTGACTATGACAGACGGGATGGCGAATGGACAGCGAACATCAACGGCGGCAACGAAAACCTCGAAGCTGTCGAGTTTTTCCGTCATCTGAACGAAGCCGTATTCTCAAAGCGTCCCGATGTGCTCATGATTGCCGAGGAATCGACCGCATGGCCGCTGGTCACAAAGCCCACGGACATTGGCGGACTTGGTTTCAATTTCAAGTGGAATATGGGCTGGATGAATGACATGCTCCAGTATATGTCGCTTGACCCCATCTACCGTGCATTCAATCATGACAAGCTGACATTCTCGTTCTTCTATTGCTTTTCTGAAAATTATATCCTGCCGATTTCCCATGATGAAATCGTGTATGGAAAATGCTCCATGATCAACAAGATGCCCGGTCTGGAGGGCGATAAATTCGCGTCTTACCGCGCATTCCTTGCCTATATGATGGCGCATCCGGGCAAGAAGATGCTGTTCATGGGACAGGAATTTGCACAGCGCAATGAATGGAATTATCAGACGCAGCTTGACTGGCAGCTGCTGGAGAATGAAGAACACCGCAGAACGCGCGATTTTGTCAAGAAGCTCAACAAGCTTTATGTGGATACACCGGCATTCTGGGATAATGACGATTCATGGAGTGGCTTCAGCTGGATTTCCCATGATGACTATAAGCAGAGCGTCATTGCGTTCCGGAGAATTGCCGATGATGGCAGCGAAATCATTGCCATCTGTAATTTTGTCCCCGTTGAACGTACCGATTACAAAATCGGCGTACCCTATGAAGGGGAGTACAGTCTGCTGTTCAGTACTGATGATACCGAATTCGGCGGTGCAGGACGTGCGCTGAAAAAATACACCACGGAGGAATATGGAATGCATGGCTATGACCAGTCCATTTCCCTCACACTGCCGCCGCTGTCCGTGCTCTATCTGCGCCACACAGCCCCGAAAAAGGTGAAAATCGCCGCAGATAAGCTGCGCGTTGCCAAGGCAGCAGACAAGCTGGTAACCGCCAAGGTGAAAAGCAGATAACAACAGATTGAATGGCAATACCGCATGATACCTGTGCGGTATTGTCTGCCATCCCGACAAAACAACATTGAAATACGATTCAGTGATGCAATCCAAAAAGCGGAGGCTCCGAAAAGTCGCAGAACATGCACCGTGCAGCATATTTCGGAGCGTCCTGAATATCATTTATGTTTAGGAGGAACATTATGAACACAAAGAAGAAATGTATCGCAATGCTTCTGGCAGGCGGACAGGGCAGCAGACTTTATGCCCTGACGCAAAACGTCGCAAAGCCGGCAGTGCCCTATGGCGGTAAATATCGTATCATTGACTTTGCACTCTCCAACTGTACCAATTCCGGCATCGACACTGTAGGTGTCCTGACGCAGTACCAGCCCCTCGTGCTCAATGAGTACATCGGCAACGGTCATCCGTGGGATCTGGACAAAATGTACGGCGGTGTGCATGTCCTCTCTCCGTTTGAAACCAAGGAGGGCGCGGACTGGTTTCAGGGTACAGCCAATGCAATTTACCAGAACATGCGCTTTATTGAACGCTATTCGCCGGAGCATGTGATCATTCTCGGCGGTGACCATATCTATAAGATGGACTATTCCAAGCTCGTGGAATACCACGAAAAGCAGGATGCAGCCTGCACCATTGCAGTCATCAACGTGTCCATGGAGGAAGCATCCCGTTTCGGTATCATGACCTGTGACGAAGAAAACAGAGTTGTGAAATTCACCGAAAAGCCGGCAAAGCCCGAATCCACACTGGCATCCATGGGTATCTATGTATTCAAGTGGGATAAGCTCCGTCACTATCTGATTGAAAATGAAAATGCAGATACAGGCTCCAAGGATTTCGGCAAGGACATCATTCCTGCAATGCTCGCCAATGAAGAACGCCTGTATGCCTATACGTTCGAGGGCTACTGGAAGGATGTCGGCACACTCGACAGCCTTTGGGAAGCCAATATGGATCTGCTTGCACCGAACAACCCCCTCGACCTGTACGACCCCTCATGGAAGATCTATGCACGGCACAATCACATGCCGCCGCAGTATATCGGCGAGAGTGCGCATATTGAGAATTCCATGATTACAGAGGGAAGCAGCATCAATGGTCAGGTGGACTTCTCCGTTATCTTTTCCAATGTTACCATTGAAGAAGGCGCGATTGTCAATTCCAGCATCATCATGCCCGGTTCTATTGTAAGATCCGGCGCAGTGGTGGAATATGCAATCGTTGGTGAAAACTGCGTCGTAGAATCCGGCGCGAAGATTGGTACAAGCCCTGAATGCCTTGAAAACAGGGATGACTGGGGCATTGCAGTGGTAGGACATAATGTGAATGTATCGTCCACTGCTGTCGTTCTTCCAAAGCAAATCGTTTCTGAAAACATCTAAGGAGGTTCCGCAATGGCTGGCAATTCTAAAGTACTCGGTTTAATCTTTGCAAGTATGCATGACAGCTCTGTCAGGGATATGACAGAACACAGAACAATGGGCTCAATTATGTACGGCGGCAGATATCGTCTGATTGATTTTCCGCTTTCCAATATGGTAAATTCCGGCTTCTACGAGGTCGGTGTCATCACAAAATCCAATTACGGCTCCCTGCTTGACCATGTGGGCAACGGCAGAGAATGGGATTTGTCCAGAAAGAAGGGCGGTCTGCATCTTCTTCCGCCATTCAGCCAGACAGGCGGCAGTCATGAGGGCATTTACAGGGGCAGACTGGAAGCACTGAACAATGTATGGAGCTTTCTGGAGCATTCCAAGGCAGAATATGTCGTGATGTCTGACTGTGATTTCGTGACTACAATTGACTTCCGTCCCGTGATTGAACATCATATCGCAACCAAGGCAGACATTACAACGGTTTACGGCAAGTACATCTGCAATGAGGAGAACACCACGCAGTCCGCACTCAACGTGCTGGAAATGGACAACGACGGCAGAATCAACAATGTTCTGGTCAATCCTCTGCTCTCCGGTGAGTGCAATATTTCTCTGGATATGTTTGTCATGAGCCGCGCATTCCTCAGCAAGCTTGTCAAGGAAGCTGCAAGTCAGGGTAAGCACAGTCTGGTCGCTGACTGCCTGCAGGCAAAGACAAGAGAATACAATTTCATGGGCTATGAGCATAAGGGCTATTTCACAAGAATCGACAGCAACAAGAGCTATTTCGAGTCCAATCTTGCGCTGCTCAATACGGAAGTACGCAATAAGCTCTTCCTCCCCGATGCGCCCATCTATACCAAAATCGGCGATAATGGTCCGGCAAGATACGGTCTTGAGGCAAGCGTGAAGAACTCTCTGATTGCCGATGGCTGCATCATTGAGGGCACAGTTGAAAACTGCGTGATTTTCCGTGGTGTCAAGGTAGAAAAGGGCAGTGTTGTAAAGAACTGCGTTCTCCAGCAGGGCACCAAGGTCGGAAAGGACTGCTCACTCAATTACGTCATTACGGATAAAAACGTTGAGGTTTCCGATGACCATGTGGTCAACGGCTCCGAATCCTATCCACTGTATGTGAAAAAGAACGCCAAGCTTTAATTGAGGAGGTGAATGGATTTTGAATATTCTTTTTGCGGCAAGCGAAGCAGTACCCTATGCAGCCTCCGGCGGTCTGGCGGATGTCATTGGTTCACTGCCGGCAGCAATCAACAGCAAGGGGCACGACTGTCGTGTCGTCATGCCGCTTTACAAATCCATTCGTCCGGAATTGCGTACACAGCTTTCGTTCCTGACCAATATTACGGTAGATGTTTCATGGAGAAAACAATACTGCGGTATTTTTACCGCAGTATGGAACGATGTGACCTATTATTTTGTGGATAATGAATACTATTTCGGACGTGACGGTCTGTACGGGTTCTACGATGACTGCGAAAGATTCGTATTTTTCTCCCGTGCAGTACTCGAAATGCTGCGCTATATCGACTTTACCCCCGACATCATTCATGGCAACGACTGGCAGACTGCACTGATTCCTGTCTTTTATCAGGTATTCTACAAATACCAGCAGGGCTACCAGAAAATCAAGCATATTTTCACCATTCACAACATTCAGTACCAAGGAAGCTACGGCAGGGAAGTGCTCAACGAGGTAATGGGTATTCCGCTGTACCACATGGGTATTCTGGAATATGACGGCACAATCAATATGATGAAGGGTGCGTTTGAAACGGCGGATAAAATCACCACCGTCAGCCCAAGCTATGCATGGGAAATCCTCGACCCGTGGTATTCCCACGGTCTGGACCGCATTCTTGTCAACAAGCAGTACAAGCTCAGCGGCATTCTCAACGGCATTGACACAACCCTGTACAATCCAGCCGAGGATGCACTGATTGCAAAGCAATATTCTGCCGCCAAGCCTGCCGGTAAAAAAGTCTGCAAGCAGGCATTGCTCGAAGAACTTGCCCTGCAAGAGGGCGATGAGCCTGTAATTGGCATCGTAACGCGCTTTGTATCCCACAAGGGTGTGGATTTGGTGCGCTACGTCTTTGAGGAGCTTGTCAAAACGGGCTATAAATTCGCTATTCTTGGCAGTGGTGAGAAAATTTACGAGGATTTCTTCTCAGAAATGCAGTACCGCTACCCCGACAGCGTGAGCGTAACACTGGGCTTCCATCCTGAGCTTGCGCGAAAGATCTATGCCGGCGCAGACATGTTCCTCATGCCCTCGCAGAGTGAACCGTGCGGTCTGGCACAGATGGTGGCAATGCGTTACGGCACAATTCCGATTGTCCGTGAAACTGGCGGTCTGCGTGATTCCGTGACCGATGACGGCAACGGTGACGGCAATGGTTTTACTTTCAAGACCTACAATGCCCACGACATGCTCGGTGCCTGTCAGCGCGCAAAGGCGGCATATGACGACCAGAAGCGTTGGAAAGCACTGATGAAACGTGCAATGACCTGCGACTACAGCTGGGGCGTTTCCGCAGATGCCTATATCGCGCTTTACAAGGAACTCAGTAACGAAAACTAAAAACTGGCATAACAAACCCCCTCCCGTTCACTTGTTCGGGAGGGGGTTTTTCGGGCTTACTCTGCAAGCAGCCCCATTTTTTCCTTATGTGCAAGAATCCGCGCCACGCTTTCATCAATCCGTTCTTCCGTAATTACGCCGGATTCCACTGCTTCAATGACACCTTCCGCTGCCTGCGTCAGATCGTCCGGCATGAGAATAATATCCATGCCAGCCTGCACCGAAAGTACAGCTGCTTCCGCCGGAGTACGCATTGCCGTGATGGTGTTCATCATATGCGAGTCCGTGACAGCAATGCCGGTAAATCCCAATTCTTCGCGTAAAAGTTCCGTTGCCACATGATGGGACAGGTCAGCAGGGAGGGTGTCGCCGATTCCCGTCATTACCTGATGCCCGACCATCACAAAATCCGCGCCGGATTCAATGCCGCTGCGGAACGGCACAAATTCAGCAGTCCGCAGTTCTTCCAGTGAACGTCGGATGATAACCGCCGCGTCATCATGTGCATTGCCATCCTCCGCGCCGAGTCCGGGAAAATGCTTGAGCGTTGCAGATACGCCGGCATTCTGCAAGCCTTCGACCACGCCGGAAACCATATTCGCCACAACCTCCGGATTATCGCTGAAAATGCGGTCGCCCAGTTCATTGCCGCTGCACAGATTGACATCTGCCACCGGCGCAAAATCGAGGTTGAATCCGATTGCCTTCAAATCCTTGCCAATCGTCTGCCCGATTTCATATGCCTGCGCACGGTCATTGTCCGCACCATATTCCGCCATGGGGGAAAACTCCGTTGTTCCGAGGTTTTTCGCCGCGCGCGCAACCTTTCCGCCCTCCTCGTCCACTGCAATATACAGCCCGATTCCGCAGGAATCTGCCATATAGCTCTGGCTGTTTGCAATCATCAGCGAGGTCTGTTCCACAGAAACGAGGTTGTCCGCGAAATAAATCAGCCCACCCACTGGCTGTGATTCGAGGGCGTTGCGCGTAATTTCTCCGGCAAGCGTAACTGGCGATTCACCGGTCAGCGATTCGGGAGTGACAATGAACATCTGGTAAACCTTTTCCGCGAGCGTCATTTCCGTGAGCATTGCGGAAATCTTATCAGACTGGGGCTGTACCACCTGCACAGTTTCAGTGGCACTGGTCAGCGAGTCGGGTGCAGGAATACTGGATTGTGGGATTTTCTCCATTCCGCATCCCGTGCAGAGTATTGCCGTCATCAGCATCCATAATTCTCTTTTTTTCATAAAGCTCCTCCTGCTAAATTATCCGGTATATTCATGGCAGCATAGATCGTTATCCCGTACAGGTTTTGAATATTACGCAGTTACCGCAAATCTCAGGGACGCGTGAGGCTGTTTAAGCGTTCAGACAGTTCCTCCAGACTTCCGTCCTCCAGCGCAGAAGCAATCAAACCATCACAAAAACGTTCCCCACGAATCAGGGCGGTCATACAGGTCAGGATTTCGTCCCTGTTCATTTCAGCAATTTTCTTGTCATGGAGGTTCTGATAATGTTCCACATAATTCTGGTCAGCAAGCTCCAGCTCATAAAAAGCCCGAATCCAGTCGCGCACACCATCGCTATAAACCGGATATGACAAAGTCGCCCCATCATTCCGCCGTTCTCCGCCCTTCCAGCTGCATTTCTGGGATTTAACCACCGGCAATTTCCGGCATCGTTCATCAATTGTCATGACACAGCACCTCTGATATCGTTTGTTTGATTCTATTATAACATTTCTGGTTTTAGATGTCAATGGAATATGTCGTTTGTTGGGGAATTTGGGATGTAGGAAACAGTGCAGTTGGGGAGAGGATTTCAGGTTAGCTGATGTATTGCTATAAATAAGTATAGAAGGCAGTGTTTCCGAGTTACAAATGCAAGCATGTATTGGCAGGCGTAGAACAGCGCACACAGTTCCAACGGATGATTGAGCAAGTCGGTGCGGATGGCAATCAGTAAAGACAATACCGCAAAAATTACTTATGTGGATACAAGTTCCCCGAATGTCCCTTCGTCTTAAGCAGTGGCAAGCGGCGAAGCCGCAAACCCTCCCCAACTCCAGAACCCACCCACAGGAACAAAGTTCCACCAGTGCTCCCCAGTCCCAATCAGGGGGCAAGGGGGCGCAGCCCCAAACTCCCCCAACCGCAGACCACATCCACGAGG
>SVNO01000078.1 GCA_015066845.1 Ruminococcus sp.
CTGGAGGATCTGCAGGAATACACCGCACAGGGCTACCGCGTTGTCCTTGCTGCCGGCAGTGAAAAAACGCTCCCCATTCTCTGCAAGGACTTGCAGGAATCGGGCATCCGCTGTGCCATTGCACAGGAGGATGACCTGTGTCCGCCGGGGGCAGTGCTCCTGACAGCAAGACAGATCAGTGCAGGCTTTGCCTATCCCGACAATAAAACCGCGCTCATCGTGCAGACGAAAATGCACGCTGCAAAGCGCAAAAAGCCCCGTCATAAGGCAGGTCTGGAAATCCGCACCCTTGCCGATCTCCACGAGGGCGACCTTGTGGTTCATGCCATGCATGGTGTGGGACGGTTTCTGGGCATCAACAAAATCGAGATGGAGGGCATTGCCAAGGACTATATCACCATCCAGTATGCCGGTACGGAAAAGCTCTATGTGCCCGTCACACAGCTCGACCTTGTGTCCAAGTACATCGGCGCACAGGACGACAGCACCGTCAAGCTCAATCGCCTGTCCTCTCCCCAGTGGCAGAAAACCTGCAATAATGTGCGCAAGGCTGTGCGCGACATGGCGGAGGAGCTGATGAAGCTTTATGCCAAGCGTGAAAAGAGCGAGGGCTATGCATTCTATCCGGATGATGAGCTCCAGCGTGAATTTGAGGAACGCTTCCCCTATGCCGAAACGGACGACCAGCTGCGCAGTGTGCAGGAAATCAAGTCCGACATGGAACGCCCGCGCCCGATGGACAGACTGCTCTGCGGCGATGTGGGCTTCGGCAAAACCGAGGTTGCATTCCGCGCGGCAATGAAATGCGTCATGAGCAACCGGCAATGCGCCATCCTCACCCCCACGACCGTCCTCGCGCTCCAGCATTATCGCACAGCACTGCGTCGTTTCGACCAGATGCCCGTGCGCATTGAGATGCTCTCGCGGTTTCGCAGTGCCAAGGAGCAGAAGAAAATTCTGGAGGACTTGAAAAAGGGAAAAATTGATATTATCATCGGCACACACCGCATTGTGCAGAAGGATGTGCAGTTCCACGCACTCGGTCTTGCCATCATTGACGAAGAACAGCGGTTCGGCGTGGCGCACAAGGAGCGATTTAAGGAGATGTTTGCCGGTATTGACGTGCTTACGCTGTCGGCAACGCCTATTCCGCGTACATTGAACATGGCATTGTCCGGCATTCGAGATATGTCCGTACTTGCCGACCCGCCGCAGGACCGTTATCCGGTGCAGACCTATGTCACGGAGTATCAGGAGGGGACAGTCATGCAGGCGATTGCCCGTGAACTGAAGCGCGGCGGTCAGGTTTACTACCTGCACAACCGTGTGGACACGATCGTGCACTGTGCATCCCGTCTGCTCCAGATGTTTCCCGAAGCGCGGATCGCCGTAGCGCACGGCAAGCTCACCGAGGAAGAAATGTCCGACATCTGGCGGCAGGTCGTGGACGGCGAGGTGGACATTCTCGTCTGCACGACCATCATTGAAACGGGCGTGGACGTGGCGAATGTCAACACGCTGATTATCGAGGATTCCGACCGTTTGGGACTCAGCCAGCTCTACCAGCTGCGCGGCAGAGTCGGACGTTCCAACCGCCGTGCCTATGCCTATTTCCTGTTCCGTCGCGACAAGGTACTGACGGAGGTTGCCGCCAAGCGACTGGAGGCGATGCGGGAATTTACGCAGTTTGGCAGCGGCTTCCGCATTGCCATGCGTGACTTGGAAATCCGTGGAGCAGGCAGCATTTTAGGCGGCAGGCAGCACGGGCATATGGAAACCGTGGGTTATGACATGTACATGCAGATGCTCAATGACGCCATTGCAGAGGTCAAGGGCGAGAAAGTGAAACGTGCGGCGGCATGTACGGTGGACATTCAGATCGAAGCGTACATTCCGGAGGATTATATTGAGAGCACCGCGTCAAGAATTGATATGTACCGGAAGATTGCGACCGTGCGTGACGAGGACGACAAATGGGAGCTTGCCGATGAGCTGTGCGACCGCTACGGCGAGCCGCCAAAGGCAATTATGGGCTTGATTACGGTATCCATGCTGCGCAACACGGCAGCGAACATGGGCATTACGGAAATCACCCAGCGTTCGGGCGGTCTGCAATTCTATATTGAATCTCCCGAACCCGACCAGATAGCGGCATTGTCGCAGAAATACGGCAGACGCATTCTGTTTTCCTGCATGGATAAGCCGTACATCGGTGTCAAGCTTCTTCCCAATCAACAGCCTGCATTGCTGATGCAGGAGGTGATTTATTGTATGAGGGATGCTGCAGCGAAGCAATAGGAGATACTGCACAAAGACCGCCTGCGGCTGTACACATCATCTTTGCCGTCATTATGCAAAAAAACCAGCCCCCAAAAAGGGCTGGTCAGCTTGTAGAAAAACGATCCTCTTATGCCGGAGGCAATGGAAAAGTTTTTGGTCGAGCTTTTTTCAAAAAGCTCGTGGGTGTCCAGAGGGCAACGCCCTCTGGTCGCGCACCGCAGTGCGCGAAGCGCAAAGGCAGTAAATCACCAGCGCGGGTTCCGCGCCTTTGTGCCCTTGGGCACAAAAAATGCTTTTTCGACAAGCTGAAACCAGCCCCCAAAAAGGGCTGGTTTTCTTCTACCCGATCACCGTCACCGCCAGATCATACACTACATGCAGTACCACCGGCACGGCGATGCTCCGTGTTTTTACAAAGCTCCAGCTAAAGAGGATGCTCAGCAGAATGACGCTCACAAATCCCAAGCTCGTGAATGCCATCACAAAAATACCTTTGTGAATCCAGATGGGGAAGTGGATCGCCAGAAATGCCAGCGCATTGAGGAGAATGGCTTTCCACTTGTTGTCCTCCCGCAGTGTGGCATTGAGCAGCCAGCCGCGGGCGAAGGATTCCTCCGTGATGCCCACTACCGCAAGCCAGACAAAATCCGAGGGGTGAAAGTCTGCCGCAATGCCGATGCGCCCGTCCTCTGCCGGTGCGCAAAGAACCGCGTAGACCACAAACCCCACCATCCACGGCAGCCATTTCAGCCAGTTCACCTTTGCCGTGAGCAGCTCTTTGCGCGGAATGTACAGGTGCGGTTCATATCGCCCCATCAGCCAGAACGCAGGCAGCGTCCAGACGAGATTCTTCACAATGCCATCCCCCAGCAGATTGGAGAGCCACGGATTGTTGAGATGGGATGTCATCAGGGGATTCAGCCACAGCTCCCACACTGCCCAGATGCCGTACAGCACCGAAAAGGACAGGAGCAGGGGCTTGAGGGGAATGTTGTTTTGTTTCATGGGGTACTCCTCTCTATTCAGCATGATACAGTAGTTCTTCACGGATTGAGATCAAAATCAACCTCATAATGAACGATGACGGATTCGTCTGGAAATTCTCCCTCGCCGTTGACATACTCCTGTACAGCAGAGACTGCTGCGGAATCAAATGCGGTGCAGTTCAGGTGCAGCATATAATCGGATACCTCTGCGTCCTCCTGCATTCCGCTGATGATGCAGACAGGCATTTCCTTTGCATAGGCAATGTTGCTGTAGCCCTCAATCGGATTTCCGTCCTGACAGAGTGTGCCCTCGAACAAGAACACGGCATCCTCCGGAAGCGTTCCGGTTATATCAGAATACACCAGATAATGCGGATGGTACGATGCAAACAGATCTTCTGCCGCAAAGCAGGTGAACTCCATTTCACCGACAGTCTGCGTGGTTTTGGCATAGCCCGGATTCTCCTCTATAGAATAGACGCTCAGGAATCCTTCCTCCATTTCTTCTGCGGTGTAAAAGCCTGTCTCCATGGATACAGAGACCTCCACATGTTCCACATCCGTAATCACCCCGTAGCTGACTGCGCTGAGAATGACAATCACCAGAATGGGTGTACTCAGAATCACCGATGCCGCCAGCAGAATGACCGGCATCCACCAGGGCGACATCAGCCCTTTTTTGTGTGTAATGCCCTGTGCAAGCCGTTTGTTGATGTTGTGCCGGTAAATGCCGTAATAAATGAGCGTTCCGCCGCCGATAAAGAGCAGCACGCCCAGAAAAATAGCGATAACTGCAAGTATTCTTGCCATACAAATACCTCCTTAAATACCATATGCCTCACGGAATTTGTAATAATAGCTCCGTGTGACATCGACCTGTGTGCCGTTTTTCAGTGTGAGAATGAATTTCATGCTGAATGTCGGCTTGATCTTTGCCACGCTGTTTTTCGCGATGATGACAGAATTGCTGATGCGCATGAATCGTTCCGCATCAAGCATGACTTCCAATTCCTTGAGCCGTTCGGAAAGTTCATATTCTCCGTCCATTGTGTGCAGCACGATGGATTTTCCGAAGCTCTCAATAAAGATGATTTCCTCCGTGCGGATGCGGCAGACTTCGCCGTTCTGTATGGCATTGAGAAATGCCGTGCCTTTCTGTCGCTCCTGCAAAATGAAATCCGCTGTATCACTGATGGTGAATCCCTTTTCCAGAAGCAGCTGTTCAATTTGTGTGTAGCGTTCTTCCGAAACGCTTAACTTTATTTCCATTGTTTTCATCCTTTCCGATGTGCTCTGTCATGACAAGTATATCATAACACAGCACGTCAGGAATTGCAAGGGGTTTGGAATGGTTTGCATTTTTGGGGGAATGGATTGCAGAAGTTGATGGGAATGCATTCCCCGACCCCATGCTCCGTTTTTTCTCCCCCCATCCTATTGACATCCCCTCCGATTTCGTGCTATAATGGGAATATCACGCGAAAAAGGAGGAATCCCCATGCCCGTACAGACAAAGGCTGAACCCATCGGCGGCGGCATCATCGTCCATACTTCCGAGGAACACCGTTTCGGAACGGATGCGTTCCTCCTGACACAGTTTTCACGCTACCGCGCCAAGGACCTTGTCTGCGAATTCGGCACGGGCTGCGGTATCATCCCCCTGCTCATGCAGAAATACCGCCCCCCGAAGCAGATTTACGCGCTTGATATTCAGGCGCAGGCAATCGCACAGACCACGCAGGGTATCGCCGACAGCCATGTCACCGGCATTACCCCCGTCCTTGCTGACCTGAAAACACTCTGGGAGGATGCCCCCATCGGGCAGACCGACCTTGTTATCTGCAATCCCCCCTACCAGCCCTGCGGCAGCGGTTATGAATGCGAGCTGGATGCACAGCGCATCGCAAGGCATGGGGTGCATTGTTCGCCGGAGGATGTCTGCACATCCGCTGCAAAACTCCTCAATTCCGGCGGCAGACTGTGCGTCTGCGGCAGACCTGAACGCCTGCCCGATTATATCTGCGCCATGCGCAATGCCGGACTTGAACCGAAACGCCTGCAATTTGTCCAGAAAAATGCGGCTTCCATGCCGTGGCTCTTCCTGCTGGAGGGCAAAAAGGGCGCGAAACCCTTCCTACAGATGGAAAAGCCGTTTCTCATGTACGAAAACGGCGCATTGACCGCGCAGGCACAGGCATTGTATACCAACCGCGCACAGGCAGAACAGGAGGCAGTGCAATGAGTGGAATTTTATATGTTACCGGCACTCCCATCGGCAATCTGGAGGACATCACCCTGCGTCAGCTCCGGATTCTGGAGGAGGTCGATTTTATCGCGGCAGAGGATACACGCGTGACGCGCAAGCTTCTGACGCATTTTGAACTGAAAACACCCCTCGTCAGCTATCATGACCACAGCGGCGCAACTGTTGCAGTGCAGATTGCCGACCGCATTGCCGCAGGGGAGAGCTGCGCCATTGTCACCGATGCCGGAATGCCCTGCATTTCCGACCCCGGCGAGGAACTTGTGCGCATTTGTCGGGAACGCGGTATCCCCGTGCAGGCTGTCCCCGGTCCGAGTGCCGTGGTAACGGCATTGTCCGTCAGCGGCGGCAGTACGGCACAATTCGTGTTCTATGGCTTTCTGCCCGTGGACAAGAAACCGCGCGCGGAGCTTCTCGAACAGCTTCGTCTGGAACAGCGCACTGCCATCCTTTATGAAGCTCCCCACAAGCTTTGCAGGACGATCGCAGACCTGAAATCAGCCTGCGGCGGTGCACGGAAGCTTGCTTTTTGTCGGGAACTGACGAAAGTGCACGAAGAAGTGCTGCGCATGAGCCTTGAAGAAGCGGACGCGTATTATGCGGAACATGCACCGCGCGGCGAATTTGTCCTCGTCCTTGACGGTGCCGTGCAGGAGGAGGAAGCCTGCACAGTGCAGGACGCTTTGAAGCTTGCACAGCTCTATCTTTCACAGGGCATGTCCGCGGCAGCGGCGGCGAAGCTTGCGGCAAAAGAAACGGGAATGACGAAACATGAAATTTACCGCCTTTTGCATCAAGAAGAATAGACATCTTGCACAAAACGGCGAAATCGTGTAAGAAAATCGTTGACAGTTTCCGGATTCTATAGTATAATAAATATGTATGCATCGTGAAGAAAACTTCAGAAGAAAGAGGAAGGAACGAAGAATATGGCGAATCAACCTAAAAAAATCGACTGGGTGGATCTGTATGCCCGTGCGAGATGGGACAGACTGCTTTCCGTTCTGGCGGTATTTGTCGTGTTGATAATTCTGATTGTAACCGTTTGTCGCTCCTGCGGTAAGGACGAAGAAACGGAGCCGGCAGTGACCAATTCCATTGCGGAAACCATAGCAACGACTGAACCACCCATTGACTACAGCAAGGCGGTATTTTTAAGCCCGTCCACGCAGTACGACAATCTGTATGCCTGTGACGGCACAACTACAGAAGCGGCAGCGATGATTGACCTTGCAAAGCGTGTCAAGAGCCTGCTGGAGGCAGATGGCTACACCGTGTTCATGTGCGGTGAAAATGACAGCGTCAAGGATAAGGTGGCACAGGGCAATCAGCTGCGCTGCGGTGCATATGTGGCACTGCACACCAATTCCGGCGGTGAGTCCGGCAACGGACAGGGCACGGAGGTGTTCTACAATTCCTACATCAACGGCAGCAAGAAGCTTGCCGAATGCATCTACACTAACGTGGCAGCTCTTACACCCACGGAAGACCGCGGCATGAAGGATGAAACCCAGCGTGATTTGTACGAGATTGCAAACAATGCCAGTGCATGTTGCCTGCTGGAGGTCGAATTCCACGACATTGACACACTCTCCCAGTGGATTCTGGACAATCAGGATGCAACCGCAGAAGCCATTGCCGGCGGCATCAAGAATTATCTTGCCATTGCAGAGAGCATTCCGCCCAGTGGTACAACGGATCCCACCGCACCGACCATGGAATGGAATCCGGAGATCGTACACTAATGGAAAAGCGAAATTATCAACGGGAAATGGAGCAGATTTTGCAAAAAGCGGACAAACCGCCGCACATCCTGCTCCATGCCTGCTGTGCACCCTGTTCGAGTGCAGTATTGGAACGGCTTGCAGAATATGCGGAAATCACGCTGTTTTTCTGTAATCCCAACATTCTGCCGAAGGAGGAGTACGATTACCGTCTGGAGGAGCTGAAGCGGCTTTTGCGTGAAATGCCCCTGCCGCGGGAAATCGCGCTGCTTGAGGGTGAATACTGTCCGGAGAGATTTTTGTCCTTTGCAAGTGCCCTTGCGGAGGAACCGGAGCGCGGTGTACGCTGTCAGCAGTGCATTCAGCTGCGGCTGGAGGAAGCGGCGAAGGCAGCAAAGCAAGTCGGCGCGGACTATTTCACCACCACGCTGACCATCAGTCCCCACAAGGACGCGCAGTTCATCAATACCTGTGGTTTTGCAGTTGCAGAACGGACGGGAACGATGTGGCTGCCCTCGGATTTCAAGAAAAAGGAAGGCTATAAGCGTTCCATAGTACTTTCCGCGCAGTATGGGTTGTACCGTCAGAATTTCTGCGGTTGTCCGTTCAGTATGTAGAAAAACGATCCTCTTATGCCGGAGGCAATGGAAAAGTTTTTGGTCGAGCTTTTTTCAAAAAGCTCGTGGGTGTCCAGAGGGCAACGCCCTCTGGTCGCGCACCGCAGTGCGCGAAATCTCTTTAAG
>SVNO01000079.1 GCA_015066845.1 Ruminococcus sp.
CACCCCCAAAAAGAATCGGGGGGCAAGGGGGCGCAGCCCCCAAAGAAAGCGGGTGGAGGGTGCGCAGCACCCTCCTGATATAGCCCCCTCCCCCGTTTACGGGGGAGGGGGTTGGGGGTGGGGGCAGTTACAGGGGTGCTAACCCCAGAAAAAGTTATCCCTGCGGAAACTCCCTCTCCGTACAAAATATTCACAGATACAATATTGACAAACTCTCCCGAAACAGGTATAATTAACATAGTATAGTATGCCGCGAAAGAGGGCGGCGAAATATGTGCCGCAGAGGGGGCGGCAAGAGAGCCGGAATCATCCGGAACAGAAACAAGAAAGGGAGAATTTATGAGCATTTTTCGATTGACCAAACAGAGTAATGCGTCCCTCTCAGAGGACTGGAAACTATTCCTGCGCCTGTTCCATAACATCGGCGCATTTGTCTACAAGGAATCCGTGCAGACTGCATTCCTTGATGACAATACCCAGCGCATTTTTGGTGCTCCCAAATCACTCACACGCGAGGAGTACCGCGATTTTCTGCAAAAGCTCACCGCTGAACCAGTGGAGGGGGAGCAGAATCTCTACCTGTTCCGCGTAGGAGCAGAAAAACGTTACCTCAAAATCCACCTCACACAGCGCGCAGAAGAAGAAATCGGCTTTGTAGAGGATATGACGCGCCGCATCGGCAGACAGCTTGCCGACTATAGTCAGCAGGATTTCGATGATATTACCAGTATGCTCCGGTTTCCGGCATTCTCCAATATCGTGCAGCGGCGTTTCCAGAAAGCAAAACGCATTGTCATTGCCGCGCTCTTTATCGAGGGACTTGACAAAATCGCCGACTTCTCCACTGCCAACAGCACCAACTACTGCATGGCATCCGTGGCAGAAGTGCTCAGCCGCTTTGCCAATGACCATGTGCTGTTCTCCACCAAATCCTTCCAGAATTTCTATGTCTGCTTTGTGGATATGGAAGAACAGAATGCGCGGATGCTCCTTGAACAAATGCGCAGTGCCATTGCAGAATGTACCATTTCCGATAATTTCGGGCAGTCCATTCATGCTACAGGAAATTCCGGACTCATGCTCTATGCCGGCGTTTCCGTCTATCCTGAGGAGGGCAATTCCCTGAGCAAGCTCATTCCCTATGCGGAATTTGCACTCTTTGAAACCCAGCATAATCCCCAGAAGCCCATTACACGCTTCTCCATGGAAACCTATGAGCACAGAAAAGACGAGTACCGCGAGGAGCAGCTGTTCAATACCATCATGAACGAGAACCAGCTGACCTATCACTATCAGCCGATCGTGGACGCGCACACGGGAAAAATCATCGCATATGAAGCACTCATGCGCAGCGAACATTTTACACCCGACAAAATTCTACAGCTTGCACAGCGGTATAACCGCCTGTACGATGTGGAATACCTGACGCTCTTTAATTCCATGCGCTTTCTCAGCGAACATCAGAATGCGTTCTCCAATAAAAAGCTGTTCATTAACTGCATTGCATCTTCTTTGCTCAATGACAACGACTACAATGAATTGCTGCTGATTTATGAGGGCTTGTTTGAAAAGGCTGTACTGGAGATCATTGAACAGTCCATTGCAACGGATGAGGATTTGCAGACGTTTCAGAAACGCTGTGACGCACTCAACGTTCAGATCGCCATTGACGACTACGGCGCAGGATATGCCAATACCGCAACACTTCTGCGTCATCTGCCCGCCTATGTCAAAATCGACCGCTGCCTGATTGCTGACATCTGCAAGGATGTCAAGAAACAGCAGCTCGTGTCCGGCATCATTGACTATGCCCACGAAAACCAGATTCAGGTGCTTGCAGAGGGCGTGGAGGAGGTCGAGGACCTGCGCACAAGCATCCGACTTGGCGTGGATCTGATACAGGGGTACTATACCGCACGTCCGACTCCCTATCTTCTGGAGGAATTGCCCTCGGAAGTACGCGATGTCATTATCAATACCAATCTTGAGCACAGCAGCGGCTACAAGAAAATCTATAACGCACACAATGACGAGGTACTCGACCTTGTGGACCTTGCATTGCAGAATTACACGGACATTCATGTGTTCCGGCATCAGATCACCATGGTGGGCGATCCGGAAAAGACCGTGCCGATTCATATTTCCATCATGGACAACCACAGCTGCATTCTGACCATGCGCAATGTGCATCTGGTCAGCAAGAACAAGCCCTGCATTTCCATCGGCAGCTATGCACAGCTGACCATGTATGCAGAGGGGGACAATTCCCTCGATTATATGGGCATCCGTGTACCGCAGGGTTCATTCTTCCATCTGTTGGGCGATGGCAATCTGAAGATCGACAGCCATGCCAAAATCGGCTATGGTATCGGCGGTGACTGTGAAAGCAGCTATGGCTGTATCACGCTTGCCTCGACAGGTAAGGTGGAAATCATCGCCAACAGCGACCGCAGTGTCGGTGTGGGCGGCGGTACAAATCCCGATGACTCGGAAATCCGTCTGGAATCCGGCGATGTCCGCGTGGAGGTCGCATCCCCCAACGGTGTGGGCATTGGCTGCATGGATGGCTTATCCCTGATTTACACCACAGCCGACTGTAAGCTGGAGCTGGAGATGAACGGCATCAGCAGCGTGGGCATGGGCAGTCTGTCCGGTGAAACGCATGTGGAATGTGAAACGGACGTTGTATTCAGCGGCGGCGGCAGCCGTGTCGTGGGTATTGGCGTACTCAATCAGGGCAGCGGTGAAGTATTGGTGAGCAATTGCCAGCACGAGTACCGGATGCGCACCAATTTCGGCACATGCATTGGCTGCATCGGCGGCAGGGTGGATGTGACGGTGAAAAACTGCAAAATTGCAGTCAATGCCGAGGGCGGTGAAATTACCGGCATCGGTGACGCAAAGGGCAGCGGTAATGTGGCATTGGAGGGTACGGAGCTGAAAGCGTACATCCTCGCTGCAAAGCCCCACGAGGCAGGTTCTAAAACCGGTCAGTTCAGTATGCGCGGCAGTACGATTATTGCGGACATCAATAATCATGCACAGGAGGAATAAAGGAAAGCAGTTTGTCAAAAAACCTTGTTTGGTTCAAAGGACGTAGTCCTTTGGCGGGTTTGAGGGTACGCAGTACCCTCGCAATATAGCCCCTCCCCCTCTGGGGGAGGGGTTGGGGTGGGGGCAGCTACAGGGGTATTAACTCCTGAAACAGACTTTTTGACAAGCTGAAAGGAAAGTACTCCTCTGAATGCCCCATCACCCCAAATAGGTGCAAAGGACGCAGCCGCAGGCGGTCTTTGTGCGGTATTGCCATAAACTAAGGACGAACCCCGTCCTATGCAAACACAGAAAATAACAGGAGAATGATTTATGAAACTTGGTATGGTAGGTCTCCCGAACGTGGGAAAAAGTACATTGTTCAACGCATTGACAAACGCAGGCGCACAGTCTGCCAACTATCCGTTCTGCACCATTGAAAAGAATGTCGGCGTGGTATCCGTGCCGGATGCAAGACTCGATAAGCTGGCAGAAATGTACGACCCCGACAAATTCACACCGGCAACACTGGAATTCGTGGATATTGCAGGTCTGGTTAAGGGTGCGTCCAAGGGTGAGGGACTGGGCAACAAATTCCTTGCCGACATCCGCGAGGTTGACGCGATCGTGCACGTTGTCCGCTGCTTTGAATCCATGGACATCATCCATGTAGACGGCAGCGTCAATCCTGCAAGGGATATTGAAACCATCAATTTAGAGCTGGTGTTCTCCGATCTGGAGATGGTACAGCGCAGAATCGACCGCGCAAAGAAGCTGATGAAGGGCGACAAGAAAGCCGCTGTACAGGTGGATTTCTTCGAGCGTCTGGCAGCACATCTGGAGGAGGGCAAATCTGCAAGAAGCTTTGATGTAACAGAGGACGAGCAGGAATTTTTGCACGATACTCCCCTGCTTTCCGGCAAGCCCGTAATTTATGCGGCAAATCTCTGCGAGGAGGATTTCGCATCCGATTTGTCAGAACATGCGCATTTTCAGGCAGTCAAGGCAATTGCCGAGGAAGAACATGCCGCAGTACTCCCCATCTGTGCACAGGTGGAAGCGGAAATTTCCGATATGAGCGATGAGGATAAGGAAATGTTCCTTTCTGAGCTTGGACTGGAAGAATCGGGACTGAACCGTATCATCCAGACCGGCTACAGCCTCCTGGGACTCATTTCCTACCTGACTGCCGGCAAGCAGGAGGTACGCGCATGGACTATCACCGAGGGCACAAAAGCACCGCAGGCAGCCGGAAAGATTCATACGGACTTTGAAAAGGGCTTCATCCGTGCCGAGGTCATTGCCTATGATGATCTGATGAAATGCGGTACAATGGCAGCGGCAAAGGAACAGGGACTTGTGCGTCTTGAGGGCAAGGATTATGTGATGCAGGACGGAGATATTGTTGTATTCCGTTTCAATGTATAATTGATAGATAAAGGATGATGATCCGATACAGCCGGTCTGAACATAGAAAGGATTTATGAGAATGCAGAATATTCTGTATCTGTTGACTTACGAAACAGAGGTCGATGAAAACGGCTTCGGGTACTGGTGGGCGTTGATTCTGGGACTGATCATAGCGGTGGTATTCTTTGTGCTGCTGCTGTATCGTACCATCCATGCATGGCGCAGCTGCACCGATGCGGTGGATGCCGTCTGTGTGGAGCTTGTGCCGGAAGTCGATGAAGAAACCGGAACGACACTGTATGCGCCCGTATGGGAATATATCTTCGGAGGACAGCTGCACCGTTCCTCGGATGGAGCTGCCACCAATGTAAATGTCCCGAAAATCGGGGATCACAAAACATTGTATGTTGATCCCGAAAAGCCGACGGAATTCCGCCGGAAAGTGCCGCACGAGCTGCTGTTCACGATTCTGATGGCAGGTGTCATCGCACTCATCATCTGGGCGATGTATGAGAAACGGCGGCTTGGCGGATGATAAGGAGGAATACCAATGCTGATGACAATGGTGATGCAGGTGCTGCCGGAACTGCTCCGGACAAGCATCGAGGAAAAGGGCGGAAGCGTTACGGGCGTAGTACTCGGACTGATTTTCAGCGGCGGGCTTTTTGCCTATTCGCTCTATAATACAATACAGGACTACACCCTCTGCACACAGCCTGTGCAGGCAGTCTGCGTGGATTTGGAAAGACGCCGCGGCAGCAGGGGAAGGGCAACCTATTCTCCGGTATGGGAATATGAATACAATGGACAGCTCATCCGTGCGCGGTCGAGTCTTTCCTCCAATATGGGTGTACCGCAGGTGGGAAGCCCCAAAACACTCTATGTCGATCCCAACGATCCGTACAAATTCCGTGCAAAGGTTTCAGGCTGGATCTTATTCGATGTGATAGCAGGATTTTTCGTGGTGATGATTCTGGCAATCATCCTTCTTTAATCATCATGATTCGCATGTCGGGTTTTATGATGCATAAATACTGGATTTCTGGGAAAACTACCGATGGGGAAATATATAATTTGTAAGGGAGATCACAACTATGAAAAAGGTTATTTTAATGATGATTACCGCAGCAATGCTCTGCGGCACAATGACCGCATGTTCATCCAATAAGGTGGAGGAATCCACACCGGACAAGCCGGCAGCAACTACAGAAGCAACGGAAGAAGCAGCAACAACCGAGGAAGCAACTGAGGAGGAAACCACCACAGAGGCTGAAACAGAAGCGGACACCACCGAGGAAGAACCGGCAGCATCCGAGGATGAACCGGCGGCTTCTGAGGATGAGCCGGCAGCACCCGGCGAGGAATCCGGCGCGGACAGCAGTGCAGAGGGCAATGATGCACCGGCAGCATCCGGCGATACACTTGGCAATACCCTGCGCGCTGATTTCGAGGCAAAGGCTGCCGATGGTATGCTGTCCACACAGATTCTCGCAGATCAGCTGATGGAAAATCCCGTCATCGCATTTTCACCTGCAACCATGCCCGTGGAAGCCGGAATGCTGATGGGCTTTGGTGAAGCAGAAATCACCGGATTTAAGGAAGGCACAATGTTTTCTCCCATGATTGGCTCGATTCCGTTCATCGGCTATATCTTTGAACTGGAGGAGAGCACGGATGGCGAAGCATTCATGCAGACGCTCAAGGACAATGCAGATCCGAGATGGAACATCTGCGTAGAGGCAGAAGAAATGGTTGTCAATCAGGTGGGCAACAAGGTGTTCTTTGTAATGTGCCCGACTTCTATGGAGGGCTAAGCACATTCCATCCCCTGTCAGCCGGCAGGGGATGTATGTTTGTATGGACGAAGAAAGGGGGCATCCTGTGCTTTTTTCCAGTATTACATTCCTGTATTATTTCCTGCCGGCAGTGCTTGTATTGTATGCGATCGTGCCGAAATGCATGAAAAATTCAGTGCTTCTGCTGGCAAGTCTGCTGTTCTATGCATGGGGAGAACCACGTTATGTCTTTCTCATGCTCTTTACCATTCTGTGCGGTTACGGCGCAGGACTGCTGATAGAAAAATGGCGCGGCAAACGCGGCGCGACCATCATGCTCTGGACATCCACGGCAGTATTTGTCGGATTTCTGGGCTATTTCAAGTACGCAGACTTCTTTATCAGCAATTTCAGCGCAGTCACTGGCATTCCCGTAACGCTTTTGCAGCTGGCACTGCCCATCGGCATCAGCTTCTACACCTTCCAGATTCTCAGTTATGTCATTGACGTGTACCGCGGTACTGTCCATGCGCAGAAAAACCCCATCAACCTTGCCGCCTACGTTGCCCTGTTCCCACAGCTCATCGCAGGCCCGATCGTACGCTATTCCGACATTGCAGAGCAGCTCGACACGCGTACCCACACCCTGTCCGCTGCGGCGGAGGGCATCCGGCGGTTTATACTGGGACTTTCCAAGAAAATTTTCATTGCCAATCTCCTCGGAGAGCTTTGCGCACAATTCCACACCACCGCGGATTCTTCCGTGCTGTTCTGCTGGATGTACGCGATTGCGTATTCCCTCCAGATCTACTTTGATTTTTCCGGCTACAGCGACATGGCGATCGGTCTTGGCAAGCTGTTCGGCTTTGACTTCATGGAGAATTTCAATTATCCCTATATTTCGCGCAGTGCCACAGAATTCTGGCGCAGATGGCATATCTCCCTCGGCGCGTGGTTCCGTGATTATGTGTACATTCCCCTCGGCGGCAACCGTGTTTCCAAGGGACGCTGGCTGTGCAACATCCTCGTTGTCTGGATGCTGACGGGCTTCTGGCATGGTGCGGCATGGAATTTCATTCTCTGGGGCTTGTATTTTGCGGTGTTCCTTGTGATGGAAAAGCTGTTTTTGCTCCAATATCTGCAAAAACACAGGACACTCAGTCATTGCTACACGCTGCTGATCGTGGCAGTGAGCTTTGTGATTTTCGGTGCGCCTGACATGGCGGCAACATGGGACGTTCTGCGCGGCATGACGGGTTTCGGGGGATTGCCGCTGATTTCCGCAGAGGCTCTGCACTATCTGCGCAGCTTCGGTGTGATTCTCCTGCTTGCCTGCATTGGTGCAACACCGCTGCCCAGGCTTGCCGCAGGGGCATTGCAGAAAAGGGCAGAGCGCGTGTGCATTGTCCTCGAACCGCTGACGCTGTGCATTCTCCTGCTGACTGCAACTGCGTATCTCGTGAACGGTTCGTTCAATCCGTTTTTGTATTTCCGGTTCTGAGAGCGTCATAACAACAGAGAAAAAGGACGGCGTATTTTCGCGCCGTCCTTTGTCTGTCGAAAAACCTAAAATCAAACGCGGAGCGATAGCTCCGCACAAGGGGTTCGGGTGACTCCCCACGGGGTGGGGAGATGCTGAACGAAGTGAAGCAGAGGGGACGGGCTGTACAGCGAAGTCCCCGAAAAATAGCCCCTCCCCC
>SVNO01000008.1 GCA_015066845.1 Ruminococcus sp.
ATAGCTCCGCACAAGGGGTTCGGGGACGAAGTCCCCGAAAAATAGCCCCTCCCCCGTTGGGGGAGGGGTTGGGGTGGGGGCAGTTACAGGGGTGCTAACCCCAGAAAAAGACTTTTTCGACAAGCTGGAGGGACAATGAGTTTGCATCGTCCCTTTATTTGTATCACCAGTCAATTCTCAAACTGACTCCGATACAGATTTGCATAGAACCCATCCTGTGCCATCAATGCCGCATGGTCGCCCTGCTCAATAATATTACCATCACGCATGACCAGAATGTGGTCAGCACTGCGGATGGTCGAAAGACGATGCGCAATGACAAAACTTGTTCTGCCCTGCATGAGCTTTTCAAATGCCTTCTGAATGCGCTGCTCCGTGCGGATGTCAATGCTGCTGGTCGCTTCGTCCAGAATCAGCATGGGTGGACTTGTCAGCATGATCCGTGCAATGCACAACAGCTGCTTCTGTCCTTGCGATAATCCACTCGAATCCGAAATCACCGTGTCATACCCCTCCGGCAGACGCTTGATAAAGCCGTGCGCATAGGCTGCCTTCGCTGCCGCTTCGATCTCCTCGCGCGATGCATCGGGCTTGCCATAGGCAATGTTCTCGGCAACAGTACCCGTGAAAATCCACGTTTCCTGCAAAACCATGCCGAACTGACTGCGCAGGCTGTCACGCGTGAGCGTTGCAGTGGATGTCCCGTCCAGTGTGATGCTGCCGCGCTCTATTTCATAGAACCGCAGGAGCAGGTTGATGATCGTAGACTTGCCGCAGCCGGTCGGGCCGACAATGGCAATGCGCTGTCCGGCTTTCGCTTTCATGCTGAAATTGCGAATCAGCGGCTTTTCCGGTACATACGAGAAATGCACATCGCAAAATTCCAGCTCGCCGCGGCAGTCGCTTACCGCTTCCATGTAGCTGTCGTCCGGCTCGGAGGGCGTGTCGAGCACCTCAAAAACACGCTGCGCACAGGATACCGCATTCTGCAATTCTGCCACAACACCGGAAATTTCATTGAAAGGCTTTGTGTACTGGTTCGAGTACGACAAGAAGCTTGCAAGCCTGCCGACACTCATTGCACCCACCCACGGCAGGACGCCGATCGTACCCAACGCGCCCACTGTGCCCACTGCCGCGTAAATCAGCCCGTTGACAAATCGTGTGGAGGGATTGCTCATGGAGGAGAAAAATGTCGCTTTCAGACTTGCCGCGCCAAGCTCCTGATTGAGCTTTGCAAATCGTTCCTCCGCGCGCGCTTCGTACGCAAATGCCTTGACGATTTTCTGACCGCCCAGCAGCTCCTCCGTCAGTCCCCCAAGCTCGCCGCGCAGGGCTGCCTGCCGCTGAAAGGAATTGTGCGAAAGTGCGGTGATTTTTGCCGCAACAAAAAGGGAAATCGGTGTCATGAGCACCACAAGGATGGTGATCTTCACATTGATGGTCAGCATGAACAGCAGTGTTCCCACAATTGTTACCACACCCGTGAACAGCTGTGCAAAGCCTTGCAGCAGACCGTCCGAGATGATTTCAATATCGGGAATCACACGTGCGATAAGGTCGCCCCTCGCGTTGCCGTCAATATACCGCAGCGGCACATCCTCCAGTTTTTTTGTCAGCTCCGTGCGCAGGTCGCGGATAGTACCAAAGGCAAGACGGTTGATGAGCAGTCCTGCGATCCACTGGAACGCACCGCTGACGAGTACGGAAATTGCCAGAATCACGGCGATTCTTGCAAGTCCTTCAAAATCCACCCGTCCTGCGCTGACTGCACAGTCCACCGCTTCGCCGATGAGGATCGGTACGAGCAGTGAAAGGCTCACGCTCAGCAGGGTGCAGAGCATTGTCAGTACCAGATACCGCCGGTAGGGGCGGCAATAACGCAGAATTCTAAGAATTGTCTGTTTCATAGCCATCCCTCCTTATGTCATCTGGGAATTGTAAATTTCCCGATATTCTTCACAAGTTTCCAAAAGCTGTGTATGTGTACCCTGTCCGACACACCTGCCGTCATCCATCACGAGGATGTGGTCAGCATCCATGAGGGAGGTCGCGCGCTGGGAAATCATGATAATCGTCATGTCCGCGCATTGCTCACGCAATGCCGTGCGCAGTGCAAGGTCTGTGGCATAGTCGAGCGCACTCATACTGTCGTCCAGAATCAGAATGGACGGCTGTCCGGTCAGTGCACGGGCAATGGTCAAACGCTGTTTCTGTCCGCCGGAGAGGTTGCGGCCGCCCTGAATCAGGTGGGTTTGTGTGCCGTACTGGAGCTTGCCGACAAATTCCGAAGCCTGCGCAATGTCCAGTGCTTTCTGCATCTGCACTTCATCCGCCTGTGCATCCGCCCAACGCAGATTTTCCGCGATCGTGCCGGAAAAGAGCACGGCTTTCTGCGGTACAACGCCGATACAGCGGCGCAATGCCTTGGTATCGTATTCCTGCACAGGTTTGCCGAATATGCAGATTTCACCGGATGAAGCGTCGTAGAAGCGCGGAATCAGGTTTGCCAGTGTGGATTTACCGCTGCCAGTACCGCCAATAATGCCCAAAGTCCGTCCTTTTTTCAGCGCGAAGGTGATATCATCCAGCGCATTGTCACCTGCGCCGGCATAGGCAAAATTGACATGGGAAAAGGTGATAGCATCCTCGGACTGCGTATCGGGGAGCTGTGTGCCCTCGGTCATGGAGGGGGCAGTGGACAGGACATCGTGAATGCGCAGTGCGGATGCTTGTCCCTTGGTGAGGATGACAATGAGATTCGCCATAACGACCATAGCAAGGAGAATCTGCGTCATATAATTGGTAAAGGCAGTCAGGTCGCCCTGTGTAAGGCTGCCTGTGTCGATCTGCATACCGCCGAACCAGATGACAGCGACAATGCCGAGGTTCATGATCATGAATGTGAGGGGATTGAGGATGGCAGAGATTCTGCCGACTGCCAGCATACTCTGTTCCAGATCGGCGCATTCCCGTGAAAATTCGTCCTTTTCCTGCTGCTGACGGCTGAATGCACGAATCACGCGCATACCGTCCAGATTTTCGCCGGTATGCCTTGCGATATTGTCAAGCTTCTGCTGATTCTGGCGGTACATCGGCACGGTACGGTTCATGACGAAATAGAGCAGTAAACCGACAATGGGTGCAATGACGAGGAAAATCAGGGAGAGTTTCACATCAATGAGGAGTGCCATGACAATTGCACCGATGATGAGGAACGGCGCACGGACAGCAAGTCGGATGAACATATTCACGCCCGTCTGTGCGGCAGCGGCATCGGCAGTGATACGGTTGATGAGGGTGGACGTGCCGAGGCGGTCAATTTCGGTATGGGAGAGGGTATTGATGTGCCGATAGAGCGCAGCACGCAGATCCGTGCCAAAGCCAAAGGCACATTTTGCGGCGAAATACTGGCAGGTCAGCGCAAAGCCAAGACCGCACACGCCGAGCAGGACGATCAGAGCGCACATTTTGCCGACATAGCCGGCATCGTTCTGTGCAATGCCATTGTCGATGATTTTTGCCATGACGACAGGAACGATCAGCTCAAATACGGCTTCAAGGAGCTTGAAAAACGGGCCGAGTATCAGCTCTTTCCGGTAGGGCTTGAGAAAACGGAGGAGATGCTGCATGGGGGAATCTTCCTTTCTGTTGTTTATTGCTGTGACAGATACGCATTGATTGCATCCAGCTCCAGCTTGTAGAAAATACGTCTGTTTTCCGTGGTTTTCATAAGCATGGCATCAGGGATTTTCGTGAGCATCCCTGTCAGAGTATTTGCAGAAACTTCCAGATATTCCAGTAAATCCTTTCTTGAAACGCCATTGTCGGAAAAGAGTGCAGCCTGAATCAGGGCATAGTACAATTCCGGCATTTTCTTGGACCAGTCTATCGCCGGAAGATTTGCAATCCGGTCAGAATAATAACGCAGACGCTCTGCGCGTTCCGCAAGTGCTTGCAGTAGATTTTTTGCTGCTGTTTCCACAATGCCGAGGAACATTTCAATAAACGGCGTTAAATCACCCTTATTATTGGGATTGTTGCAGATTTTGAATGCCTTGTAGTATTCGCCGATATGCGCCTTGATGGTGTAGGAAATCCGGTATCCCATCAGGGGGTCAAGCTGTCTTGACAAAAGGTAGCTGCTGATAAAGCGGCTGGTACGTCCGTTTCCGTCGTAGAACGGGTGAATATAGCCGAACAGGTAATGGAATACGGCAATGCGGATGAGCATATCCACAGAATTGTTATTCAAAAACTGCAATGCCTGCTGCATGGTGTCAATGATGATACGTTCCGGATAGAGTCCCGTGTGTATCACCTTATCCGTTGCGGAATGCACATGCACGGATTCTTTGCGGAAAATCTGACCATCGGGCAAATCCTTTTCATCCATGACGGCAATTTCATCCCGAAAAAGGTCGTCATAGAGATTGCGGATGTCCTGACAGGTCTGCAAGGAGATTTCCTCCTCTCGTTCCAATTGCTGGTACTTGCGGACAATGCCGAAAAACCGCTGCTTTTTTTCAGGATTCTGTAAAACTGCGTCAATTTCCCTGCGTGTACTGTGCACACCCTCGATGTTGTTGGTCAGCAGGATTTCGTCAATCAGACAGTTACGGATGAATTGATGAATGGCAGCAGGGGGTAATTTCTGTTTTTGCAGGAGAATGCCTTTATCTGCCCGTTCAATCGCCGCTATCTGATTAAGCATCTGCGGTGTGACATAGAAAAACGCAGGATGCTCGTTAATCGTCAGCGGCAGGTGGATGGTGTCGGGATCATCAAACCGTCTGCGGTATTCCTGCTCGTACTCCGCAGGATTGCTATAGAATAGTTTATCCAGTCTTTTTTTCTGCATTTTGCTCACCTCGCTGCATAGTATGGATGACTTCCTATAAAATATGCGTATTTTTCACACGATACCTCAAAAATCCCATTCCAGAAACGCAAAAACAGCTGAATTTGCGTTTCTGAATATTATTCTACCACAGTTTCTCTCAAAAGTCAATTGTTTTTGCGCAAAAAAAAGGAACAGCAACAGCCGTTCCTTTCAAACTTAGTGACAATCCTCACAATCCGGCACCTTACCGATCAGCGGCTCCGGATCAACGCCCTGCTTCTCATAGTAATTCCACAGCGCGGACTTGATTGCCTGCTCTGCAAGCACGGAACAGTGTACTTTCACTGCCGGCAGTCCATCGAGTGCTTCCATCACTGCCTTGTTCGTCAGCTGCAATGCCTCCTCGATCGTCTTGCCCATAATCAGCTCCGTTGCCATGGAGGATGTTGCAACCGCTGCACCACAGCCGAATGTCTTGAACTTGACATCCGTAATCACATTGCCGTCAATCTTCAGATACATCTTCATAATATCGCCGCACTTGGCATTGCCTACCTCGCCGATACCATCCGCATTCTCAATTTCGCCCACATTACGGGGATTTGTAAAGTGGTCCATCACCTTTTCGCTGTAAATCATAATTCCTGCCTCCTCTTTTTTTATACCAATGCTGTGCCTTCCTTGCACATCTTTTCCCACATCGGGGACATCTCACGCAGACGGTTTACTACCTGCGGAATCACTTCCAGAATATAGTCCACATCCTCCTGCGTGAAATCCTCGCCAAAGCTCAGACGCAGCGAACCATGCGCTACCTCATGCTTCAGACCAAGGGACAACAGCACATGGGACGGGTCAAGTGAGCCGGAGGTACATGCAGAACCGGAGGATGCACAGACTCCATAATAGTCCATCATCAGCAGCAGACTCTCACCCTCAATGCCCACAATGGATACATTTACATTGCCGCACAGACGATGCTCACGGCTGCCGTTCAGTCTTGTCTGTGGCAGCTGTAAAATGCCGTCGATCAGCTTGTCACGCAAAGGCGTGAGCTTTGCAATCTTTTCCGGAATTGCCGCAGTCGCAAGCTCAATTGCCTTGGCAAGTCCCATGATGCCGGCAACGTTTTCCGTGCCCGCACGTCTGCCCGATTCCTGTCCGCCGCCGTGTACCAGATTCGGCAGGATAATGCCGCGTCTGACATACAACGCACCCACACCCTTCGGCGCGTGGAATTTGTGGCCGGACAAGGAAAGCATGTCAATGTTCTGTGCCTTGACATCAATTTCCACATTGCCCACAGCCTGTACTGCGTCCGTGTGGAACAGTACCTTGTGTGCCTTGCAGACAGCACCAATTTCTGCAATCGGCTGAATTGTGCCGATTTCATTGTTGGCATACATAATAGTGACGAGTGCAGTGTCCTCGCGGATTGCCTTTTCTACATCCGCTGCGTCCACCAAGCCCTCCGCACTGACGGGGAGATAGGTCACTTCAAAGCCGTGCTTTTCCAGATATTCACAGGTATGCAGCACTGCATGGTGCTCAAATACGCTGGTAATGATGTGCTTTTTGCCCTGCGCTGCCAGACGTTCGCAAACGCCCTTGATTGCCCAGTTGTCGGATTCTGAACCGCCGGCGGTGAAGTAGATTTCATTTGCCTGTGCGCCAAGGCAGGCTGCCACGCGTTCACGGGCATTGTTCAGGGCTGCGTGGGCTTCACGGCCCATTTTATAAATGCTGGATGCATTGCCGTACTGCTGTGTGAAATACGGCATCATTTCTGCCAGAACCTCAGGAGATACCGCAGTGGTGGCTGCGTGGTCGGCATAAATATAACGTTTTTCCATAGTCGTTCCTTTCCTTTTTCGGTAAAGGCAATACCGCACAAAGACCGCCTGCGGCTCAGTACGTCATCTTTGCCGCATCTTTTCCGACATCTCGCACAATTCTTCCTTGTGATACATACAGTATCACTGCGTCATCATTGTACGATCTGCCAAAAAATCTACAGCAAATATGACGCACTGTCCTTTGTGCGGTGCTGCCTAAAAACAATCCTGTTTAAGAATCCTACTTATTATACCACATTCCGTGGAAAAATGCAATATCTGCCGCGTCCTGTTAACCAGTGCAACTGGGCGGTTCATATTCCTGCTTGTCAATGAAGCGTTCCGCGAGTGTTTTGGTAATGGACGCGCACACGCCGACCTGTGTCACAAGGTCGTAAATGCGGTCGGAGATCCGCGCCTGCTCCTCAAACAGCGGCAATGCCACACTGTCCACATTATCTGCCACAAAATGGTAGGCTTTCTGCTGATTGATGACAAAGGAATTGTACCGGTCACGCAGAATTTCCCCCTCCAGCTCCAGCGGAAAGAGCTTTTCAATGGCAGAAATACCCAGCGCATCCTTCAGTGAGCAGATCACCACGAGATAGGCAAGGTGGGTGCGGTTGTATTTTTTCTTGATAGGCGGCGGCATAATACGCATTTTGACGTAGTTGTTGATCATGGAAGCCGTCACCGTTTTTTCCGGCTCGCCGTCCCCGATGGCAAGATAGCGGTTGATGAGGACTGTCATCTGGTCCATGTACAGCTCAATATCGGGGAATTCCTCCCATGTCGGGAGCTTAAAATTCCGGAGAATCGCGGAAATTTCGTTGTAATAGCTGCTGAAATGTTCCTTGTTGTACCGCATTCGGCACCTCCTGTCCTGATGTATGGCAGCGCACGAACAGCGTCCGGCGCGTCATGTAACACGATTTCCCTTTTATTATACCATCTTTTCGTTGCTTTGTCCAGAAATTCCGGTAAAATTTTCTTTGTGTTTTTTACCGTAACCACTTGACAAAATAAGAGATATGATGTAATATAGTATTAGATACCAGATGAAACTGCACAACGAACGTGCAGAAAACGAGGAAAAAGGAGCGAGAACCATGCGTGAATTTGTAATTTTTACCGATGGCCCGTGTGATTTGACAAAGAGCTATTGTGAGGAGCACAATATAACCGTCATTCCGCTGTATGTCAGTCTGGATGGAGGAGAGCCGGTTCCGTTTCCGGCAGACACCTTTGACACGAAGGAATTCTATGCAGCACTGCGGCAGGGAAAGGATGTCAAGACCTCTGCACCGAGTATTGACGATGTAAAGCGGTATATGCAGACAGCATTGAGTGCCGGCAAGGACATTCTGTATGCAGGATTTTCTGCAAAGCTCAGTGCGACGTTCAATACCGCCAGACTGGCAGCAGAGGATCTGAAGGAGCAGTATCCGGCGCGTGAGATTCTCTGTCTGGACACGAAATGCGCGTCACTCGGACAAGGACTTTTCGTGGATCTGCTGGTGCAGAAGCGTGAAAGCGGCGTAGGACTGGAAGAAACCTTTGCCTATGGTGAGCAGATGGTAAAGCGCATTCGTCACTGGTTCACAGTGGACGACCTGATGCACCTCAAGCGCGGCGGCAGAGTCAGCGGTACAACGGCAATTCTGGGCACAATGCTCCAGATCAAGCCCATTCTGCGCGTTAACGAGGAGGGAGGACTCGAACCGTACAGTAAAATCCGCGGCAGACGAGCAGCACTCAAGCAGCTGGCGGACTACATCGGCGAGAACATGGTACCGGGTTCTACCATTGCGATCAGCCATGGCGACTGTGAGGAAGATTTGCAGTTTGTACGCGATATTATGCGCAGAAAGTACGGGGTAAAGAAGATGCTCATCAATCTGATTGACCCTGTAGTCGGCGCACACAGCGGTCCCGGAACACTTGCGGTGTTCTATGTGGATAAGAATGAGGAATAATATGAACGCCGGAGGCATTCACCTGTCTCCGGCGTTTTTTGTATTCTTTTATGCCGGAGGCAATGGAACAATTTTGGTCGGGCAGCGCGGATTCCGCGCCTAAATCTGTCCCAGAATCTCCAGCAAATGACAGCCCGTCAATGTGCAGGTCTCCTGCATGGCATCCCATTCTTCCGGAAGAATTGCCGCGTCATATACACCGGCTGTCAGAAATCCTGCTGCCGCTGCTGTTCTGACGCAGTGCAGTGCATCCTCCACAACCAGTGTTTCATGCGGCTGTGTGCCGAGCTTTTGTGCCGCTAACAGGTAAATTTCCGGATTCTTCTTGCCGGACGGTACATCTTCCCCCGTCAGCACAAACTGCATCCGTTCCCATAACCCCAGCCGCCGTAATGCTGCCATTGCAGAATTGCGGTAGGTTGCCGTTGCTATGCCATAGGGAATGTGCGCTTCATCCAGTGCATCCAGAAATTTCCGTACATAGGGCTTTTCCGGTATGCTCTCCCGATATGCCGTTTCTGCAAGCTCCTCAATGCGCCGGATGACATATTCCGGCGTGTAGGGCATCCGGAATGTCCGGATAAAATAATCCGCCCACTCTGTAATGCTCATTTTTCCTACAATTTCAGAAATATTTTCCGGCGGTTCAATGCCGTTTTCCGTCAGGAACTGCAAGTCGATTTCATGCCACAGCGGCATGGAATCGAGCAGCGTTCCATCCAAATCCAGAATCACACCGCGGATACCACCGTTATTCATCAAAGCACCTCCGGAATGATCTTTGCACGGAAATCCTGTTCCGCAGAGAACATATCCTCCACAGCAAGTCCGTATACATTGGTAGCATGTTCCTCCAGCTGCACAAAACGCTCTGAAAGCCTGCCCGTTTCGCTGAGCTTGGCAAGGGATGTGCCCACCGGAATGCTGCTCCTGCCCTTTGCTGTGCCGAGCAGTTCCATGCCGCGTTCATTGAATGCGATCACGCGCGCGTAGGGGGGATAGTACTTCTGGTCATCCTTGCGGATGCCGATGAGTGCTGCCATCAGAATACGGCGGATGCGCGACATGGTGTAGCACTTTGCCTTGACCGCGCCAAGCAGTTCGTCCAGACTATTGGCATTTCTTGCGGCATAAATGCGGTTCTGGAGGGATTGGTTCACATCCGGCAGTTCCAGCAGTTCTTCCGGTGTCATCATGCGCAGGCGATAGAGAAGCGGACGCTCCAGTCTGCGGATGTCGGCAGTTCTGCCCTCCTGAATGCGGCGTGTGAGCAGCTGCGCGGTAGAACGCGGAATATAGTCGAGATAGGACGGATCGCCCTCGGATACGCTCTTGCGGATGAAGCTTGCGCTGGCAAACATCTCCTTGGGGGAAAGGCTGTCGTGCATCACACACTGCCGCTGTACGGCAAAGGGCTTGATGGATGCGTCAAGCTTGGTGAGGGCTTTGATGTATTCGATGGCAAGTACATTATTAGGATCAAGCATCATGCCTGCAACTTTGTTGCCGTAACGCTGGCGTACGATTTCCCAGACTGCCGCCGGATAGGAATCGCCCTCGCGCATCCTGTCGCGGATGCGGTCGCGGTAGAATTCGGTAGTGGACATGGACGCTTCCGCGAGCAATTCCAGACATTCCTGATCACTGCACGAGCTGCCGAAGCTCAGCTCATCAACAATGCCGAGGTTATGGAGAATGGACACTGCACCGGTTGCAAAGAGTTCTGCGGAGGCAGTTGCAAAGGCAACGGGCAATTCAATGACCAGATCCACACCGCACTGGAGCGCAAGACGCGCGCGGTCGAATTTATTGAGCAGGGCAGTATCACCGCGCTGCACGAAATTACCACTCATCACACCGATAACATGCGTCGCACCATTGGCTCTTGTTTCGCGGATATGGTGCACATGTCCGTTGTGGAGGGGATTGTATTCACAGATAATTGCACTGACTTTCATATAATATCTCCTTTCAGGGTGAATCATCATCAGGGGCAGGGGGGCACAGCACCGGCTTCCCTTTGCCCCTCAAAATGGAGAATTTCCCCCATTCTTTATTTTTTTACAAATATTTCTCTCAAAAGTATTGCTTTTTTCCGAAAAAAGTATATAATTATAGTAGTGCTCTTTCTTGAGCTGAAAAATCAATCATTTTTTACCGATTATATGGAAAGGAAGAAAAAACTATGCTGATTCTTGTTGTAAACGCAGGCAGCTCCTCCCTGAAGTACCAGCTTCTGGATATGAAGGATGAGAGCGTACTTGCAAAGGGTAACTGCGACCGTATCGGAATTGACGGTCATATCTCCCACAAGACATCCGACGGCAGAGCGTATGACGCTGACTGCAATTTCCCCACACATACCGAGGCTTTCATGGAGCTTGTCAAGGTGCTGACTACCGGTGACGCTGCTGTCATCAAGAGCATGGACGAGATTTCCGCTGTTGGTCATCGTATCGTACAGGGTGCGGAGGTTTTCTCTGAAACCACACTGGTTACTGATGAAATCATCGACAAGATTGACGAACTGCGTGAACTGGCTCCTGTACATAACCATGCTCATGCTCTGGCTCTGCGCGCATGTAAGGCAGTACTGCCGGCAAGCGTTCCGCAGGCTGCTGTATTTGATACCGCATTCCACCAGACAATGCCCGAAAAGGCTTATATGTTCGGTTTCCCGTATGAGGATTACGAGCAGTACCATGTCCGTAAGTACGGTTTCCACGGTACATCCCATCGTTTTGTATCCGCTGCACTTGCAAAGGCAATGGGCAAGGATGCAAAGGAACTGAAGGTTGTTTCCTGCCATCTGGGCAATGGTTCTTCCATTACTGCAATTGACGGCGGCAAGTCCGTTGATACTACCATGGGCTTCACACCCCTTGACGGTGTCCTCATGGGCACAAGAACCGGTGCAGTTGACCCGTCCGCTGTAACATTCCTGATGGAAAAGCACGGCTTCACACCGTCTGAAATGTCCGACTACATGAACAAGAAGTCCGGCTTCCTCGGTGTATCCGGTGTCGGCTCTGATAACCGTGATGTTACCGCTGCTGCACAGGATGGCAACAAGCGCGCACAGCTTTCCAAGGATATGCTGGTATATGAAATCAAGAAGTATATCGGCGCTTTTGCCGCAGCTATGAATGGTCTGGACGCTGTACTGTTCACAGGCGGTATCGGTGAAAATGCACCGGACGTGCGTGAAGCAGTATGCTCCGATATGGATGTACTGGGCATCAAGATCGATGCAGTTGCAAATGCTGGCGTAAAGGGCAAGCTTGCTAAGGTTTCCCAGTCCGATTCCAAGGTAGAGGTATGGGTTGTACCGACCAATGAGGAGCTGCTGATTGCCCGTGATACACTGGCTCTCATTTCCTGATTGCCATAGTATCATTATAACACGAAATTTGTTGAAATGCAAGGGCATCTCTAAAAACCGGAACACGAGCAGAATCTCGCACATGAGTGGCAATAAAAATTCTGCCGTGAGGGAGGTTTTTAGAAGTGCCTGCAAGAGAAGCAATACAGCGCACTGTGAAAACGGTGCGCTGTTGTGATAGGAGGATGCAATGGACGAGCTGATGCAGGCAGCGAGGGCTGCCAGAGAATATGCCCATTGTCCGTACTCCGGTTTTGCCGTGGGTGCGGCATTGCGGACAGTGGATGGCAGGATATACACGGGCTGTAATGTAGAAAATGCGTCCTATTCGCTGGGATGCTGTGCAGAGCGCACGGCAATATTCAAGGCGGTGTCGGACGGACAGCGTGAATTTTCGGCAATTGCCATTTGCGGCGCACCGGTGGGGGAATCCCCCGAAGCACCATGCATTCCCTGTGGAGCATGTTTGCAGGTCATGGCAGAATTTTGCGGTGATGATTTCCCGATCATCCTGACAGATGGGGCACACCGGCTTTCGGAGTTTTTGCCGAAGCGGTTTATATTGTGAGAAAAAAGACACAGGAACGGTTTGTGCCGTTCCTGTGTCTTTTTATATCATTTCATAATTTTACCTTGCAAAATAACAGTTCTCACTAGCGTCGATGCTCCACATGTAACAGCCACCACCATTAAGCCATGTATTTGCTTCCCATCTACAAGTATATGGAGTAATTCTGACTTTATATCCTGAATATCTGCCGGGAAGAGTTAGCTTTTGACCACTTCTCACTTTGTAAACACCTATAAGTTTTCCAGAGGATGTACGAACTTCTACTGATATTAAGGAATAACTTCTCAATCCGATTCTGTCAAAAGAGCAAACTTTAATCTTCGGTGATTTGTAAAAACCAAATCCGCTTTTTGTAGCATTAATATAAGTATAACCTGTCCAACAACCAGCATAGCCATTAAAATACCCCTTGCGTACATCAGCCGCTTCAGCTTCAATCGTCTGCACAACGCTGTAAGTCTCCTGCATTTCCTGCGGCATTGCCTGCGGTACTGCCACTGCGGACAGCATCATCAAGCCAGAAAGCGCGATACCCATCAGTCGATTACTTTTTTTCATGTGAATCCCTCCTATTTGTATTGCTTGTTGTGAAATTTCATTAACGGTATACCGTTAATTGTATTATATCACAAAAGTAAGAAAAAGTCAACGGTAAACCGTTAATTATTTTGACTGAAAAATGCTATCATATTTTATATAGAATTCACAAAGAGAGGATGATAGCATGAACATTTCAGAAGCGGTTGCGGCGCGGATTCTGGAGTTGTGTGCCGCAAAGCGTATTACGGTGAACAAATTGAGCAATATTTCCGGTGTCACACAGTCCACGGTGAATGACATCGTGAATCATCGTGCAAAGAACATCGGGATTGTCACGATTAAAAAGCTGTGTGATGGTCTGGAAATCACGATTACGGATTTTTTTGATACAGCATCCTTTCGGGAATTGGAGCAGGAATTGTATTGAATGAGGGAGCTGTGTGAAATATTCACCCCTGAAAAAAGCTCGACCAAAAACGTTTCCATTGCCTCCGGCATAAGAGAATCGTTTTCTGACAAACCAAAAGGGACGATGCAACCCATCGTCCCTCAGCTTGTCAAAAAAGTCTTTTTTCTGGGGTTAGCACCCCTGTAACTGCCCCCACAGCCGCAGTTAAATCCTATTGCGGCATACCGTCGCCCTCGGGCAGCATCCTGCCTCAGGCTCAGGCACTCAACCCCTCCCCCAAAGGGGGAGGGGCTATATTTCGGGGACTTCGTCCCCGAACCCCTTTTGCGGAGCAATCGCTCCGCGTTTGATTTTAGGTTTTTCGACAGACTGAGGGACGATGCAACCCATCGTCCCTCTCTCTTTTTTATTCATCCGTACATTCCTGCGTCCCCTTGCCCATTCCGCAGAGCATACCAATGAGAAAACCGAGTACATCCGCAAGAATCGAGGCAATGCGCAGAACGAGTACATACAGCAGGATTTCTGCCTCCCAGTCCGCATTCCGGCAAAGAAACAGCATCACCGATTCACGGATACCAATGCCGCCCGGTGCGCCGGGTGTGATAAAGCCCACGATCCATGCAAAGAGAAATGCACCCGTGAGCGTGAAAATCTGGTCGGGGGGGATGGCTTTGCCGCTTGCCTGAAAAATCAGCAGCAGCACTGTGCCGTATACCACCGCAGAAACGATATTTTGCAGAAAATAATAGAGAATGCCGCGCAGCAGCAGCGGACGGTTCTCCTTGGAACATGCGCTGCGGTAGCGCAGCAGATAACTCTGGCATTTGTCACGGAATTTCCAGAACACAAGCATAGCCGCAAATACTGCTGCGACAATGCCGATACCGCCGATGAGCAGGAAGTTTTTGCCGTATTCCTGCAAAACTTCCCCGATTGCCCCACCCAGCAGGAGCAGGGAGATCACGCCCGTGGACAGTACGCCGAACAGAATATCCAGAATCGTTGCACATGCCACGTCCACATGGCTGATGTGCATATCTGCCGCAAGCTGATTGCGCCCGATGTACTGGAACACGTTGCCGGGAACGTATTTGTAGAGATTCGAGCGCGTGAAAATCGGCATGGCGCGCCGGAACGGGATTTTCGTCCCCGAAAGCGACTGCGTGAATGCAAGCCACGGGTAGGTGTTGCAGACCACGACCGCCGTCAGCGTCAGTGCGGCAAGCGCAAGTCCGCAGAGAATGCGAGGCTGCGTCAGCTTTGCAATGTCCACGTCCATTTTCATGAACTTGTGCACAAGAAACGCAAGCGCGGCAAGCATGAGCAGATTTCCGGCGATTTTCGCCAGTTGTTTCAGCTTCTTCATATGCCCCACCTCACAGCGTTTCAATCAGGTCAAGGTACTGGTCACAGATGGATTCCCACGAATACACATCCCTTGTGTACTGCTGAAACTGCTTTGCCGTTTCCCTGTATGCCGTTCGGTTGGCACAGATGTCCCTGATTTTCGCAAGATACTGCGGAACATTGCCGCTTTCCAGCAGATAGCCGTTCTTGCCGTCGATAATCGCATCCTTGATGCCCTCAATGCCGGACGCAACCACCGTCAGTCCTGCAAGGCTTGCCTCCGCTGCCACCAGTCCGAAGCCCTCCATATCGCCGTCCACCGGAATATTCGGCATGATGAACGCGTCCGCGTGGGTGTAGATGGCATTGAGCACCGGCGTTTCCACGCGTCCGAGGAGCTTGACCTGCGATTCCAGACCATGTTCCGCGATACCGGCGGCGATGGTGTCGTGATCCTCTCCTGCGCCGACGATCAGGTATTTCACTGCCTCGCCCTTGAGAGAGGGCATGACATTGCGCACAAACCAGTTCACGCCCTTGCGCCTGACCAATCTGCCGACCGTGATGAGTACCGTGTCATTTTCGGAAATGCCGTGATTCCGGCAGATTTCCGCATAGTCCGCACATTCGCCGGAGAACTGCTGCGTATCAATGCCGGGGGTGATGATGACGGAATCATGTGCACCGCGCCGCTGCAGGGCATTGTCCGTTTCCTTGCTGATGGAGATGTATTTGTCAAAGCACTTGTAAAACCGCCGCAGATACCATTGGTAGAGCTTGTTTTTGAAGGTGATGTCAAGTCCGAATACATTGACGATCACCTTTTTTTTGCGGTGAAAGAGCTTGGTAAACCAGCCGATGGAGGAAAGCAGCGCATCCCCGACAAAAATCACGTCATAGCGATGGGCAGTGCAGACGGTTTTCAGCAAGGCATAGGGGAGAAACCAGAGCAGATGCTTCTGCGATCTGCCGAGAGAAATCAAGTCCGTTTCCACGCGGTTTTTGTCGAAATGGTTGTACAAATGGTAGCTGAAATTCTCCATGCCGCCGACAGCCGGCGGATATTTCCGCGTGATATAGAGCATTTTAAGCTTGTCCGCCATTATTCCTCATCCTCCGGCTCACAATCTGCCTTACGCACCCTGTACTGAATATCCTCTAAAATCTTCCGGTTTGCTGCAATCGTATCGCCAAGCAGACCGATGGTGACAGTCTGAAAGCCCATCATGATGAGGATTGCCGTGAGGATGAGCGATTGGATATGTCCGCTGCCATCGCCCATGGCAAAAAAGACGAGGAAGCGCACACCGAGAATGCCGCCGAGCAGGAGGAGGATCGTGCCGATGGTGAGGAAGAATTTCAGGGGCTTGTACATCACAAACGAGCGCGTAATGACAGCTGCCGAGCGTTTCATATACCGCCACATGCTGGAGAACAGGCGCGAGGGGCGCGTTTCTGCATTTGTGCGGATGGGTACGGAGGTCATTGCCATTTTGTTGTGACCTGCCTGAATGATGGTTTCGAGGGTGTAGGTATATTCGTTGACCACATTCAGCCGCAGAGCCGCATCCCTTGTGTAAGCGCGGAATCCGCTGGGTGCGTCAGGGATGTCGGAATTGGAGGCAACGCGTACCACCCAGCTGCCAAGATGCTGGAATTTTTTCTTCTTCCATGAAAAATGCTCTGTCTGGTCGATCGGACGTTCACCGATGACAATATCTGCCTTTTCGTCAAGAATCGGGCGCACGAGCTTTTCAATATCCGCACCGCAGTACTGGTTATCCGCGTCCGTATTGACAATAATGTCCGCGCCCAGATGCAGGCAGGCATCCAGACCTGCCATGAAGCCCTTGGCAAGTCCCTTGTTGCGCTTGAACGATACAATGTGATGAAATCCCAGTTCACGGGCTTTTTCCACGGTTTTGTCCTTGCTGCCGTCATTGATGATGAGATATTCGATGGTATCAATGCCATCGATATGACGGGGCAGGTCATTGTACGCAAGCTCCAGCGTTTCTTCTTCATTATAACAAGGTATCTGAATAATCAGTTTCATGTAGATAGTCCTTTCTATGGGAATGGGGATCGCCATGCATTATCCGATTCCGTCATACTGCCCCACGACCACCATATCCTCCGTCTGCCAGAAGCGGTACGAAAAGGGAATGAGCAGTCCTGTGTGGTTCAGATCGTCCTCGGAATGATGGCTGCGGTCACGGTAGAGGATGGTGAAGCTTTCCTCCGGAATCTCCTCCTCCGTCACAAAGAGCACTGTTTCATACTGCTGTGCCAGTGCCGCAAGCTGTGCCGTTCTGTCCTCGCCTTCCGGATACACTGCCGCGTTCGTCATGGCATCCAGCGGCATCCAGAAATGCTGGAGATAGGCGTTGTCCACCAGAATACAGTCGGCATCCTCTGCCGTTTCTGCCACATCCAGCAGCGTTTCCCATTCCATGCGTGTGTCGTCCCTGTGTCCGAGCAGGTAGAGGTCAAAGGGCAGGACGCTGAGCAAGCCCAATGCCGCCGCAGGCAGCAGGAGCTTTTTGTCGAAACGGTCAAGCGTCATTGCGGCAAATACCGCTGCAATGGCAATAAACGGTGCGAGATAACGGGCATAATAATAGTAATACTGAATCTCAAAGCGCAGCACTGCCGCATAAACGAGAATGCAGTAAAAGAACATCAGAAACACTGTCAGCCGCGCATTGTTCCGTGCATAGAGCTTGGGCTTGCAAATGCCCACAAGCAGTGCAATGGGGCAGAGCAGGAGTCCTGCATTGCCGAAAAAGCCCAGCAGTGCAAGGTTATTGTACGCGCCCCAGTCCCTGCCATAGGAAAGCACCGCGCGCAGGACAATGAACGCCGCCGGCAGAAGCAGCAGAAGTGCAAGGAAGATGCAAAAGCCGCGGCTGCGTGATGCGCGGTGGTTCCAGTTCTGCATGATGTAGAATTTCTGATTGGTGCGCGAAATCAGCCACACAAAGAGCAGTACAGCCGCCAGTGCCGCAAGACTTGCCGCAACTACGGCAGTGGTGATGTTGTGGACATTGATACCGCCGACAAACAGGGGACTATAGTTGTTCATCGTGTAGACGGGCTGAATATGGCGCATTCCGAAATAGCTTGCCAGATACCCGACCACCGTCATCGGCAGGAGTACTGCAAACTGCTTTTCACGCGTAAAGAAATACATACCGCCGTACACCATCAGGAACAGCGGAATCATGGTGTAGAACGATACATGAAAGCACCCGAATACCGCCACGGGCAGAATGGACAGCCAGCGTGTGCTGCGGTTTTCGCGGTCGGTCATGATATAGAGAAACAGTGCCGGCAGCAGCGCGAGGAACATTTCCGTCAGCGCGGCTTTGGACACCCAGATAACAATGGGCGCAAACGCCGTCCCAAGTGCGGCAAGGGCGCAGGAAAGAGGACGGAGCTTGAGATTGCGGCAGATGCAGAATACAAGGAAAATCAGACAGCAATAGAAAATCGTTTCCACATCCCCCATATGCTCCAGTCCAAACAGTTCTCCCCACATGGTAAGGAGTGCTGTATGTGTCGGGATACCGTGGATGATGCCGGACGCGTCACCTACTGTGCGGTCATACACCGTATCCGGATAATCCACCGAGGGAATGTCATAGCCGCCGAGCTTGTGCCGGACTGCCATGAGAAATTCCGCTTGCTGTGCCGTATCCAGTACGGCATATTCCTCGAAATTCTTCTGCCGTGCCGTGTCCTCATGCAAAAACAGAATTGCCTGCGTCTGGTATACGCCTTGGTCCTGTCCCATGCCGAAAAACTCGTTTTTCTGTAGGGTGAACGGGAGCGCGAGCAGGCAGATGCACAGGGGCAGGAGCATGGGCTTGAGCGAGAAATCACACCGGAACAAGCCGCCCCATGCAAAGGGCTTCGGTCTGCGCACGGCAATGACTGTGCCGAGCACTGCCGCGTCCAGTGCAAGCGTCAGGCAGATGGTGCGGAATACGGTGTAGCCGTCCACCAGAAACAGCCCGAAGCTTGCCAGTACATGCGAGCAGAAAAACCAGACGATGCCCAGTACCGCGGATTCGATCACATTGCGCTTGCCGTACCAGATGGTGGTTGTCAGTACGGCGGACAATACCGCAAGAACGAACAGAATCACATAGCTGCTCATGCTGCCACCTCGTCAATCACGGCGCGGAATTTCTCCATGATGACATCCCATGCATAATATTGGTCAATATAGGCACGGGCATTCTCACACATTGCTGCATATTCCTGCGGATGTGTGAGCAGGAATTCCACAATGCCCTCAAATTCCAGATATTCATAATAGTACAGCCCTGCATTGCTCTTGACGCAGTGTCCGCGCAGGACATCGCAGCCGCCGTTGACAATGACCGGCACATGCAGTGCCATCGCTTCGAGCACGGAAATGGACAGGCTTTCAAATTTCGAGGGCAGCACCAGTGCCTTTGCGCCGGAAATGCCGTCAAATTTGTCCTCCTCGCTGACAAAGCCGAGGCTGATAATATCGCCGTGCCGCGGAATCATACAAGCCTGCTTGCCCATGAGCACAAGCTTCAGGCGGCTTTCCGGATGCCGTGCCTTGAATTCCAGAAAATACTGGAACAGCCGCGGACATTCCTTACCCTCGTCAATTCTGCCGACATAAATCAGATAGTCATCCTCAATTCCGAATTTCTGCCGGAATCGTGCAGCATCAGGCTCTTGGGGAATATCCACCCCCGTTCCCATCACGTCACAGGGAATTTCCCCGACAGGGAATAAGCCCTGTACCAGTGCCTTTTCTTCGTCCGTCAGGAAAATAAAGGCTTTCGGCAGTTTGAACAGGGTTTCATAGGTCTGAAAATGAATGAAGGGTTCTTCATGCGCAGTCGGAATAAAAATGGCTTTATCTGCCACCTCCGGCATTCCCTTCACAGTCAGATAGTAGAGATAGGTTACGAAAATAAACGCGTCATAGTCATCACGGTGCGTCCGGATGTAGTCGATTGCCGCCGGACTGTACGGCCCTTGCTTCTCGAACCAAGCCGCTTCCTCTGCAAGGTCGCGTTTACCGTCTGCAAGCTTCTGGAGATACGCGCCGTTGTAGTCGTTGAAATCCTTTGCGCGCGGCTGCTCCACAGGAAAGCGCAGAACGCGTACACCGCCCAGTTCCTCCTCATCGGCAGGATAGTGGTTTTCCCATGTGGTATAATCCAACGCCTTGGTGGTAATGACATCCACCTGATAATGCGCGGTCAGCCGTTCTGCAATGAGCCGCGTGTAATATTCCGAACCGCCGTTGACTTCCAGTCCATAACGTTGGTTGACAAGTGCGATACGCTTCATGCCTGTACCTCCCCGGCAATTTCTGCAAAAAATGCAAGATATTTCTTTGTAATAATGTCCCAGTCAAACTGTGACTTCACATATCCGCAGCCGTTTTTACCCATAATACCGGCAATTTCCGGATGCTCCAGCAGGTAATTCACACAGCCCTCGAATTCAAAGAAATCTGCGAAATACAAGCCGCCGTTGGATTCCTGTGCAAAATTCTTCGTCACCGCGCAAGCATCATGCACCAGAACCGGTCTGCCGCACAGCCAGCTTTCCATGATCACCAGTGAAAAGCTCTCATTTCTGGATGGCTGGCACAGGCATACTGCCGCCGCGCAGGCATCGTACTTGTCCTGCGCATCCACAAAACCGAGGTCATGCACCGCATCGCGGATGTCCTCCGGAATGTCCAGTTTGCCGCCGCCAATGAGCACAAGCTGCAAGTCGGAGGGCTGGCGTTTTTTGTATTCGGAAAAATATTGCAGCAGCAAGGGCACATTCTTTCCGACATCCTTTCTGCCGGCATAGAGCAGAAACGGCTGTTCCAAGCCGTATTTCTGCCGGAATCGCGCAGCGTCCCCAGAAATGCCCGTATCCATGCCAATGCCCATGAGAATCTGGCGGACATTGGTGTCCGAGAAGCCGTAGAGCCGTTCTGCAAGCTCCATTTCGGGCGCGGCATTGTACACCATACCTGCCGCCTGCCGGAACACCTCGCGGAATCGCTGAAAATACGCATACCCCTCATCGTGGAAGCACGGAATCAGCACTGCCTGTTCCGGTGCAGCCTGTACGCCGTAATACGTCGTACCGAATAGGTAGGGGATGAATACAAAGACGGCATATTCCTCCCTGTGCGACCGGATATGATCGTACAATGCCGGACTGTTGACCATCTCGCGCAGGAAAATATCCTCCTCCTCCAGCGTGATGGGCTGTTTCCCGATGAGCTTGGCATTGATTGCGTCAAATGCCGCAGTATCGCGTTTTCTGACGGGAAAACGATGGATGGGAATGCCGCTTTCCAGTGTGGAGCTGCCGGCTTTGTGGAAATTCACACTCCAGTCCGCGGAAAATTCCCTGACGCAGGTCGTGAGGATTTCCACCGGTACGCCGGCTTTGTGCAGATGTGTGGAAACCTCGCGCAGCTCCATTTCCGCACCACCCGGAATATGGTCGTCAAACCATGGGGCAACAAAGGCGATTTTCTTCATATCACTTGTTCCCTCCGTCAATAAAATAGCGAAGATACGCGGTAAACTGTTCGCGTATGGTTTCGTACCGGAAATCTGCAAGCCTGCGCTCCTGTCCTGCAATGACCTGTTCACGCAGAGAATTGTCCTGCATGAGCCGTTCGAGCAGCATTGCTGCCTCCAGCGGATCGTTGTCCCTGAGCAGGAGTCCGCTGCCGCCGAGCGTGGAGGCAATGGCACTGGTATCGTAGGCAATGACCGGCACATGGAAGAACATCGCCTCCACAAGCGGTACGCAGAATCCCTCGTGCTCACTCATGCACAGGAATGCGTCAGCAATGTGATAATAGGCGAGAATTTCGGCAAATTTGATATGCCCCGTGAAAATCACATCGGGCAGCTCCAATGCCTGCACATAGGTTTGCAGGCGTTCGTAATAGTTTTCCATGCCCTGATACGAGCCGACAAGGATCAGACGGGATTTGGGATTGCGCTTCTTGTAGTGGTAGAATGTCCGGATGACGTTTTCCTGCTTCTTGTTCGGTGCGATTCTGCCGACAAAGATGATGTTTGTCCAGCCGTCCTGCGAATATTTGCGCAGGATGGCTTCATCCGGTTTCTTTTCGTAATCCGAAAAAGGGATGAGGATGGGGCGCACGTCAATCGGGCAGGTATAGCCCATATCACGCAGATTCTGCTTGTTGAACGGGGAATCTGCCATGCAGTATTCTACCTTGCCGCGCAGGTGCTTTACGCCCTCCAGTCCGTACTGCGTCAGGGATGCCGCCGCGGAATTGTAGGGGGTGAAGAATTCCGGCGGTGTGATATTATGGTAAATCATGCACTTGCGGCATGGGAATCGTTCCAGTGCAAAGCTCAGATCCGTGCCGGTGGATTTGTGATAGAGGAGAATATCCTCCGCCTTGAGCGCGGGCATGTCCTGCACCTGAATCGCTGTGCGCTTAGGCAGTCGGGGGTCAATGTTTTCGGCATAGATTGCCGTATCATAGCCCATTTCTGCGATAACGTCACGCAGCGCGATGGTGTCATTGCTCACCGCGTCCCCGAAGGACAGGGTGGTCAGAAGCTGTACGATCCGCATATCAGCCCTGCTTTCCAAGACGGGAGCGCAGTGCGGCATTTTCCTGCTGAAGTGCAGCAAGGCGCAAAGAGAGATTCTTCTGGTTCAGCTCCAGTACCTCCAGCCGCTTCATCAGCTCTGCCGTTTCCGGATGTTCTGCCTGCGTCTGCGCATTGAGTACGCGTACCACGTTGGCATTGAACTGGTTCTGGTCTGCGGCGATGGGTTCAATGTAGAATTTCACAAGCTTGCGGATGACCTTTTTCACGAATACTGCCACCGGATTGCCGGTCAGGGGCTTGTAGGGCTGTACATTGTAGTGGGCATTGAGGTAGACCATCGCATTGCGCAGCTCCTCCGCGTCCATGGCACTGCCAGCCACAGCGTCCTCTGCCTTGCGGTAGGGCACATCCTCAAAGCTCAGCATATCGGCATTGAGTCCCTTGTCCTTGATGTCCTGCCGGATGCCCTGCATAATTTCTTCAATATTTACCGTTCTGTTGTCCATGTTCTGTTTCCTCTCTTTCTTTAGGCATTCCCTATGCTTTCACCGCAATGACTGCATAGTCCTGCGCACCATAGAGAATTTCTGCCATCTTCCTGACATCCGTATCTTCGCTGTGCAGTTCCACTGCGGGCTTGCTCTGTTCCGGATAGCGTATCTCAATCTGTGTGAAGCCTGCCTTTTCAAGGAAATAGCGCATCGTCAGCGGATGCACGGGCTTCTGGTGGGAGGGGTCAATGTAGAATGCCCCTGTATAAATGGCAAGGGAAGTGGGATTGGGTGTTTCAATCACCAGACAGCCGCCTGCCGTCAGTTTTTCATATGCCGCGTCACACAGCGCGATGATCTGTTCTGTCCGCAAATGCTCCACGACCTGTCCGACAAAAATGCCGTCCACGCTGTCCTGTGCTTGCAGATAAGCGATACCATCGCCGCATTCTGCCGAAAGTCCCTGCATTCTGCAATGCTCCACATAGGGCGCATACACGTCCACGCCATGCGCCGCAATGCCGTGCTCCTGCATCAGGGAGAGGAATTCGCCGCGGCCGCAGCCAATGTCCAGAACCTTTTGTTTCCCCTCAAAATAGGGAAGATAGAGCCGCTGGGCTTCCTTGATATGCGCAATGCTGCCACGGAAATGATTCTCGAAATCAAAATAATCGATCGCCGAATAGTCCGATTCCTGCGCCGCTGCCGGAGCTGCTGCTGCCGGAGCTGCTGTGCGCTGCTGGCGTTCGATGGTGTTCAGCTTGACTTTGTACAGCGCGTTGTCACTCTGGAGTGCTTCAAGCTGCGCATTGTTGCCGCGCATATTTTCGTTGAGCATGTGCAGATTCTGCATCATTGCCCCCTCTGCCGAGAGCTGCTCCTGTAAGAGCAAAAGCTGTTCATGCAAGCCGGCATTTGCCTGTTCTGCCGCGTCAAGCCGCAGCTGCAATGCACGTTTTTCCGTTTCTGCCGTCTGCGTGAGCATCTGGATCTGCTCCTGAAACTGCACCTTTTGCTGTTCTGTCCGCTGTTCGTGCTGCTGCTGTATCTGCGTCAGCTGTTCCTGTATCTCCATGCGGAGAATGTCCATGTCCTGCACGGTATTCTGAAAACCGGCAAGCATTCCGGCAAACAGCCGTTTTGTCAATTTGCCGCGCAGACCGCTGCGCTGTGCAAATGCATTCAGAAATTCCTGTAATCTGCTCATTTCTGCTCATCCTCCGTGCTGCTGCGCAGCCATTCATGCCCGATGCGGACGATTCCCACATCACCAATGGGGGAAATCATCTCGATCCGGCAGGCTTCTCTGAAGTAATCCACCGGAATCCCGTCACCGGATTCAATGGCAAGGTCAATCAGATAATCCCCCGGCAGGAGCATGACCTCATGCAGGCGGATCTCCACACTGCCGCTTTCCGTCAGCCGGAACTGCGGGAGCTTGTCAATATGCGTATTCGTGCCGTAGCACTGTACGCCGTCCCGATTGAAAATGCCAATGCCAAATACTGCATCCTCCACGGGCTTGCTGACCTTGTAGTCCACGCGGATGTGCACCGCGTCCCCCGTCCGGAAGGTGCGCTGTTCTCTGCCGTCCGCCGTGCAGACGTGAATGCGCCGGATGCGCGCATTGCCGTTGCCCCAGCGTTTTTTCACTTCCTCCGGCTCTTCCTCCGGTTCTTCCGGCAGCTTCTCTGCCTGTTCTGCTGCCTCCTGCGCTTCACGCGCCGCCTGTTCTTCCAATTCCTGTGCAGTGCGTTCCTGTATTTTCTGCCCCATGTATTCCAGATAGGCAAGGTCAATTTCCTTGGGATCGCCCTGTGCACGGATGACACCCTCGTGAATCCAGATGGAGCGTTCACAAATCTGCTCGATCTGTCCGAGCGAGTGGGATACAATGACAATGGTCGTGCCCTTTGCCTTGATCTCACGCAGCTTGTTGAAGCATTTCGCTTGGAAATTCGCATCGCCTACGCCGAGGATTTCGTCAATCAGCAGAATATCCGCGTCCACATTGATGGCAACGGAAAAGGCAAGGCGCATATACATGCCCGAAGAATAGGTGCGCACGGGATTGTCAATAAATTCCTCCAGCTCCGAAAACCGGATAATATCCTCCAGTCTGCTGTCAATTTCCTTTTTCGTCAGACCGAAAATAGAGGCGTTCGTGTAAATATTCTCCCGTCCACTCATATCCGGATGAAACCCTGCACCCAGTTCGATCAGGCTCGACACTCTGCCGTGCATGGTGATCGTGCCGCTGTCGGGGTACATGATTTTCGTCAGCAGTTTGAGCGTGGTGCTCTTGCCGCATCCATTGTGTCCGATCAGTCCAATGGCTTCACCGCGGCGCACCTGAAAGCTGATGCCGCGCAGCACTTCGCGTTCTTCATAGCGGTTTCTGCTGCGGAACAGCAGCCGTTCTTTGAGCTGACTGCCCTTGTCCAGATAGATTTTGAATTTTTTGGTGATGTTCTGCACATCAATGACGATTTCGTTCTGGTTCATCACAGTTCCTCCGCAAAATGCTGCTGCAATTTCTCAAAGACCATCCATCCCGCAACAAGGAACAGCAGCCCCAGTCCGAAAGAGGAGGCAAGGGAGGTCAGGTCGGGAATCCGTGCATAATAGAGCACATCGCGGTAGCAGCCGATGATATGCGTCATGGGATTGAGATTGAAGATGGGACGGAATTCCTCCGGTACGATGGCACTGTCGTACATGATGGGTGTCAGGTACATCCACGCCATCGAAACAATGCCCAGAATGTGCTCCAAGTCCTTGAAGTACACCGTTACCGCGGACGCAAGCAGAGCCATGCCGATGGCAAGCAGGTATTCGACAAGCATAATCACCGGCAGACAGAGCAGTGCAAGGGGATTGAGTCCCACGCCCGAACAGAGCACTACGACAAAAATGACGAGAAAGCTCAGGAGCATATTGACAAAACAGCTTGTCACATAGGAAATGGGAATCACCTGTCTTGGGAAGTAGATTTTCTTCACAAGGTCTTTCTGCGCCACAATGCAGGACGCACCGCCCGTGATGGAGGCAGAGAAGAAAATCCACGGAATCAGGGCGACAAAGAGGTAGAGATAATACTTTTCAATGCCGCTTTTGAGAATGAATGAAAAGACGATGGTATAGACAACGAGCTGGAACAGGGGATTGATAAATGTCCAGAGGAAGCCTAAAACGCTGCCCTTATACCGACCGCGCAGGTCTTTTTTGACCAGACTGAAAATCATCTGCCGGTATGCGTACAGCTCTTGAATTCGTGAAATCATAGAAACTGAAATTCTCCTTTGGGTTTATGCCGGAACAATGTCGATCACCGACAGTTCCGGTCGGTTGCAGATTCGCGGAAACAGCAGCATTCTCGGCGGTTTGGCAAGTCCGCGGCTGACGATCTGCGTGGTATCGCCGCTTTCACGCTGTCCGTTTGTGAATGCCGGAAAAATGCCTTGGTCGGGTGCATATACGCCCTGCGGCAGAAGCTCCGGAACGATCCATTGCCCACCATGGGCATGTCCGGACAGTACAAGGTCAAAGTGCTTTTCCAATCCGGCACTTTCTGCCGTGACAGTTTCCAGCTGTTCGGGCTGGTGCAGGAGCAGCAGGGAGAAATCCTCCTCGCCGGTCAGGCTTTCGCAGCTCTGTGTGAGCTGGCGGTGATATCCCACCGCATCCACAACACCGCAAATGCGGATCGTCTGTCCGTTTGCCTGTATGTCGCAGGAATTCCCCATCAGCACGGGGAGATGCAGTTCTGCGTCTGCAAAAAATGCCTCGTAATCATCGCGCATGAACTCATGATTGCCCGGACTGTACGCACAGGGGTGCTGTGCCGCCGCGGTCTGCATCAGGTGCAGTGCCTTGTCCGTGCCGCCGCTCATGTCAATGACATCGCCGCCGAACAGTACGATGTCGGGGGATTGTTCCTGTATTTTTTCCCATAATCCTGCGTTCTCCTTGCCGCCGTAGGTGCAGTTGTGCAAATCGGAAACAAAGACAATGCGGAAAGGCTCTGCGAGCGTGTCCGACTGCATGGTATAATATTCTACGGCAAGGCGGTTGCCGAAGAAATTCATGATAATATTGAGCACAAGCGCGGCTGCAAGAAAGATGAAAAGCTTTTTATATTTGCGCATATTCTGTTCCTCCATCTGGGAATCCTGCCTAAAGGCATACATCTTAATTATACGCGCAAATCGCCGGAAAGTCAAGGGAATCCGGTAGTTTTTGGAGTTATGGGTATAAATGCAGAGGGGATAAACAGGAATTTTGTATGATTTACAGAAACAGGGGCGAAAGGGGCTGAAAAAGGGAAAAAAGAGGGACACGAAAACCGTGTCCCTCCATTGCTTCTTATTTTCAGTGGGGTTTTGCTTATCTGCCTAACAGCCACAAATACATTCCCTCATACTGCCGCGCAGAGCTGTTCCATGAGAAATCTCTCTGCATTCCGCGCAGTACCATCTGATTCCAGTTGTCACGATAATTGAAATACACCGATTTTGCGTAGTTTACCGTGTACAGGAAATCCTCCGCACTGAATGCACCAAATGTAAAGCCCGTGCCCGTCAGCTCGAATTCGTTGTATGGCTCGACCGTGTCCTTCAGTCCGCCCGTTTCACGTACCAGCGGAATCGAACCATAGCGCAGTGCCATCAGCTGCGTCAGTCCGCAAGGCTCAAATAATGACGGTACAAGCATCATATCCGCTGCCGCATACAGCTTGTGCGCCAGTGTGTCGTTGTAGCAGATATTCGCCGATACACGGTCAGGATACCGCCCTGCATAATACCGGAATGCATTCTCATAATTCACATCGCCCGTGCCAATGAGCACAAACTGCGTGTGTTCATCCGCGAACCGGTCAAATACATGGCACAGCAGATTCAAACCCTTCTGGTCAGTCAGTCGGGAAATCAGTCCGATGAGCATTTTGCCCTCGTCCTGCGGCAATCCAAGCTCTGCCTGCAATTGCAGCTTGTTCTGCTTTTTGCCCTCAATTGCGTCCTCTGCGCCATACCGACAGAACAGCTTTTCATCCGTCTGCGGATTGAATACGTCATAATCAATGCCGTTGACAATGCCGCGCAGGGACTGGCTGCGCGCATTGAGCAGACCATCAAGCTGCTCGCCGAATTCCGGCGTTTTGATTTCCTCGGCGTAGGTTTCGCTGACCGTTGTGATGTAATCCGCATACACAAGTCCGCCCTTGAGCATATTCGCGTCCTTGTGGAATTCCAGCTTATCCGGTGTGAACATATAATCGGGCAGGCTCGTGTTTTTCTGGAATGTCTTGACATCCCATACACCCTGGAAGCGCAGATTGTGAATGGTCATGATGGATTTCACACCCTGATAGAACGGATGTGTTGCAAATGTGCTGTGCAGCAGTACCGGAATCAGACCTGTCTGCCAGTCGTGGCAGTGGATGATCTCCGGATGGAAGCCAATGACCGGCATCATTGCCAGTACCGCCTTGCAGAAGAATGTGAAGCGTTCAATATCCCATTTCAGGTCGTTGCCGTAGGGCGTTGCGCCGTTGAAATAATACTCGTTGTCCACGAAATAGAACTTGATGCCGCTGTATTCATACTCCATAATGCCCACATGCTCCTGCCTGTCCATGTAGTCCATGTAGAAGTGGTGACGGTAATGGAAGAAATTACGGAAACGCGCCGGAATACAGGTGTAATAGGGGATGATGACGCGCACGTCAAACTGCTCGCGGTCAAGGTTCTTCGGCAGTGCACCGACAACATCGGCAAGACCACCGGTTTTGACAAACGGTACACATTCGGACGCTGCAAATAAAATGTTAGTCAAAAAGAATCCCTCCTTAGGGTGGAATGTGTTTGAGCATGAACGAAGCAATGCCCCGTCGTGCTGTCTATATCTCTATTATACTCCTTTTTCGCTCGAACGTCAAGGGATATTTCACATTTTATCTGTTTGTTTGTATAAAATACACAAAATCAACATAAATTACGGAAAATGCTCCGGATGCGGCAGGAACTTCGTTTTTCGGCAATATTCCGCGCTTTTATGCAGGAAAGGGGAATTGACGTGAAAATATGCACTCTTTGGCTAAAAAAATACGGGAAAACGGAAGGGGAATTGTGTTAAATGCGGAAATTTCGGAAATTTTATTGACGAAACGGCAACAATCCGCTATAATATATCCATAACAGGCAAATTTTCAGAAACCAAACAAACGCAGTCAGCACTGTACCTGCGGCTGTTGGAGTCAGCATATCAATGTACAGGGCTGTGCGGCTGCACAAGAAACAAAGAAGGGTGAGAAAATATGACTTATCAGGAACTCGTAAAAAAAGTAAGCAAGGCACTGACTGCTGCGGATGCGTCCGGTATCGGCGAGCATGTGGCTGTACAGGTAAATGTCACCGGCGAAGCAGAGGGCTGGTTCTATGTTGAAGTGGCAGAGGGCAAGGTCATGGTAGAGCCGTACACCTATGATGACAAGGACGCTTGCATGACAGCGGACGGCGCAGATGTTCTTGCACTTTCCACCGGCAAGCTCGCACTGGAACAGGGCCTGACAGAGGGCAGACTGACAGTGGACGGCAGCTATGACAAGTTTATGCTGCTCTCCGGCATCTTTGCACAGATGCCCGTAAAGAAGGCAAGAAAGACAGCTGCAAAGAAAACTGACGATGCAGAAAAGCCGGCAAAGAAGCCCGCTGCAAAGAAAACCACCAAAAAGACCACAACCAAGAAGGCTGCGGAAACTGCGGAGGTTCTGACTGCACCGGCTGCGGAGGAAGCTCCTGCAAAGCGTAAGTGCGGCAGACCGAAAAAGGCTGAAACAGCTGCGAAAACAGCTGCTAAGACAACTGCAAAGAAAACTGCAAAGAAAACTGACGAGAAGTAATCATCCTGTTTTCGGGTAATTGCAAAAAAAAATCCCCTTGCCGCGGCAGGGGGATTTCCGGACTTTGTGCAGTAATTCCGGAACGCTCCGGATGCCTGCACAGCCCGAAAAAGCAGAAAAAGATATGACGGTGGTCATATCCTTTTCAGCAAAAATAAGAGAAAGAGGTTAGAAATAATTTTCTTCTTCTATTATACCAGATTGTGAAACGCTTTACAAGAGGTTTTTGTAAAATCTCAAACTTTGTAGGAATGCACAAAAAGCAATGATGAATTTTTGCGAATCTGTCAAAAGTTCGGACGCAGAGAAGAAAAATGCAATGGAATGCTTGCAATTCCTTAGAAGTTGTGATATAATAGGAATGTTGAGTACCGGAATGATTCCGGCATATTCGGAATATAGGTGTGCGGGCCCTGTGCAATGACTTGCCGTGAACCATGTCAGGCGGGGAACCGAGCAGCATTAAGCGGATGGATTCATGTGCCGCAGCAAGCCTGCACACCTATGTTCCGAATTTTTATAGGAGGGCACTATGTATCAGGCTTTATACCGGAAATGGAGACCTCTGAGCTTTGCGGATGTACTGTCACAGCCGCAGGTCACCACTACGCTGCAAAATCAGATACGCAACGGCACAACGGCTCATGCCTACCTGTTCACAGGTTCAAGAGGCACGGGCAAGACGACTTGTGCCCGCATCCTTGCAAAGGCAGTCAACTGCGAACATCCCCGACCGGACGGCAACCCCTGTCTGGAGTGTGCGATTTGCAGGGACGCGGAACAAGCGGTGCTGTCCGACTTGATTGAAATTGACGCGGCATCCAATAACAGCGTTGAGGATATTCGGGATTTGCGCGATGCAACGGTGTACACGCCGGAACGCTGCAAATTCAAGGTTTATATCATTGACGAGGTGCACATGCTGTCCCAGAGCGCGTTCAATGCGCTGCTGAAAATCATGGAAGAACCGCCGGAATACGTCAAATTCATTCTGGCAACTACCGAAATCCACAAAGTTCCGGCAACCATCATTTCCCGCTGCCAGCGATATGATTTCCGTCGCATCCGGCAGGAGGACCTTGTGACAAGGCTTCTGGAAATTGCCGGAAAAGAGGGCATTTCCCTTGTACCGGAGGCTGCTGAGCTGATGGCAAGGCTGTCCGATGGCGGTATGCGTGACGCGATTTCCCTGCTTGACCGCTGCTCGGCATATGGGGAAACGATCACGGCACAGATCACCGCGGAGGCGGCAGGCGCAGCCGGCAGGGAATACCTGCTGACGATTCTGAATGCACTGCATGACAGTGACACAGCAAGCGTTCTGCAAAGTGTGGCACAGCTGCATGACGCGTCAAAGGATCTGCAAAGGCTCTGCGAGGAGCTGATTCTGATGCTCCGTGATGTGATGCTGCTGCAAGTGACGGGAGAAGTATCCCTGCTCCACTGCATGGCGGACGAGATTCCGGCATTGCAGAAGCTTGCCGCAGAAACGAAGCCGGACGAGGTGATGGCACAGCTGCAGCTTATGCAGACCTGCCGTGAACGCATGGGACGTGCAGTGAACAAGCGCGTGGAGCTGGAAATGACGCTGATCCGTCTTTGCAGCCATCAGCCCGTACAGGCGCAGCAGAGCGCACCTTCAGCCAATACCGCGGAAATACAGGCATTGTATGAGCGCATTGCACAGCTTGAGCGCAATGCAGCACAGGGCGGTGCAAGACCGGAAGCACCGGAGCTGACAAAACCACAGGCACCCCCCGTTCCTGAACCGGAGCCGGAGGTGGATTTCAAGAGCCTGCGGATGGAGGATTTCCGACCGGTTGCACAATGGGGCGAAATTCTGGAGGAATGCGGCAGACTCAATCCGGCAGTGCTTGGCACATTGGCAGGCTCGAATGCTGTGACCTATGCCAACATCATCCTGATCGTCGCAGAAAATCCCTTCTTCCTGACCATGTTCAAGGACAAGCACAATGCAAAAACGCTTGGCGATGCCATCCAGAACATTCTGGGCAGGCGGTTTGTCATCCGCGCAAAGTGCTCCGCAGCGGCAGCAAAGCCGCGGCCGGTGCAGGAGATGCTGGAAAAAGCAAAGAACAGCGGCATCAATACGACCGCTGTCACATAAACGGAGATTTCCGGAATTCCGGTGGTTTCCGATGCAAATGAACCATTTATATAAAAGGAGAAATCAATTATGAGAGCAAGAGTACCGAAGAACATGGGCGGCAACGCTCAGAACATGAATTCCATGATTCGTCAGGCACAGAAGATGCAGGACCAGATCACCGACCTGCAGGATGACATCGAGGCTCGCGAGTTCAATGCAACAGCAGGCGGCGGTGCAGTTCAGGTGGTAATGTCCGGTAAGAAGCTCATCAAGTCCCTGACCATTGATCCTGAGGTTGCAAAGGACGATGTAGAGATGCTGCAGGATCTGGTAATGGCTGCGATCAACGAAGCAGTGACACAGATCGAGCAGACAACAGAGGACGAGATGAGCAAGATTACTGGCGGCGTATCTCTGCCGGGTCTGTTCTAAGAATGGCAGGTCATGACGCACTGCCCCTTGTCGTATTGACAGAACAGTTTGCAAAACTGCCGGGCATCGGGATGAAAACCGCTGCCCGGCTTGCTTATCATGTGATGTCCATGGAGGCAGCAGAGGTGGAGGAATTTGCACAGGCTTTGCAGAATGCCAAGAAAACCGTGCATTATTGCCAGTGCTGTGAAAATCTCACCGACCAGGAGCTTTGTCCCGTCTGCGAGGATGAGAGCCGCGACCATCAGGTCATCTGCGTGGTGGAAACGCCCAAGGATATTGCGGCATTTGAGCGCACGGGGGAATACAAGGGCACATACCATGTGCTGCATGGGCTGATTTCGCCCCTGCGCGGTGTACTTCCTGACGACCTGAAAATACGCTCACTGCTACGCCGTGTGCAGGCAGGCGGCATTCAGGAAGTCATCATGGCGACCAATCCCACCGTGGAGGGGGATGCGACCGCGGCATATGTATCCCAGCTGCTCAAACCCCTTGGGGTAACGGTCAGCCGTCTTGCATTCGGTCTGCCGGTTGGCGGTATGCTGGAATATGCTGACGAGGTGACGCTGTATAAGGCACTGGAAAACAGGAATATTATCTGATTGCAGCGTCCGCAGAAATGCGGACGTTCGGTCTGTCAAGGCAGCATGTAGAAAAAAGTCTTTTTCTGGGGTTAGCCCCCCAAAGCCTGCCCCAGCCCCTCCCCCAACGGGGGAGGGGCTATATTGCGAGGGTACTGCGTACCCTCTGACCCGCCAAAGGACTCCGCCCTTTGAACCTAATAAGGTTTTTCGACAGACTGTCTTGCCATACGTTTGTATGGCAAGGAATTCCGGGGGCAGGATGACGGAACAGAAGTGCGAAAAGTACAGCCCTGTGCGGAATTTTTTTGATGTATTTCACGAATTTTCAAGGCATTTCCGGAAATCCTCTTGACGTAGGGCGCGTTTGCGTTTATAATGAACATGATACAAGGCTGCACCGCACGAATTTCCAGAATAAGAGAAACATACCGGAAGGAGAACCCCTATGAGCAAGATCGCAGTAATTACCGATACCAACAGCGGCATGACGCAGGAAGAAGCGGACGTGCGCGGCGTGTCCCTCGTCCCCATGCCCTTTATCGTGGATGGCAAGGAGTATTTCGAGGGCGTGGATTGTACCTATGCGCATTTTTTTGAAATGCTCGCAGCAGGCGGTGATGTGTCAACCTCACAGCCGGCTCCCGATGCTGTCACCTCGCTCTGGGACAAGCTGCTTGCCGACCACGACCAGATCATTTATATCCCCATGTCCTCTGCACTGAGCAGTTCCTGCGCTACGGCAAAGGCACTGGCGGCAGAGTATGACGGAAAGGTGTTTGTTGTCGATAACAAGCGCATTTCCATTAGCCAGAGAGAATCCGTACTGGATGCACTGCACATGGCACAGCTGGGGATGGATGCTGCACAGATCTGCGAAACACTGGAGAAAAACGCATTCCATGCAAGCATTTACCTTGCTGTCAATACCCTTGCGCTGCTCAAGAAAAGCGGCAGAGTCACCGCAGCCGGCGCAGCAATTGCCTCCGTGCTCGGCATCAAGCCCGTTTTGCAGATTCAGGGCGAGAAGCTCGATGCCTTTGCCAAGGTGCGCGGCATGGCAAATGCGGAAAAGACCATGCTCGAAGCCATCAAAAAGGATTTGGAGGAGCGTTTTGCCGGCAGCAATATGAAGATTATGACAGCCTATTCCGGCGCGCCGGAAATTGGTGAAGAATGGCTGAAAACCGTGCGCGAATACTTTGGCGACGGCAGTATCGAGCAATTCCCTCTGCCCATCAGTATTTGCTGCCATGTCGCTGCCGGTGTCAAGGCAATCGGTATTGTGGAAAGTGCGGACTAAGGGGGATTCGATGCAGTACAAGGCAATTTTATTTGACATGGACGGTACACTGGTACCGATGGACAATGACGTATTTGTCAAGGGCTATTTCAAGGAGCTTGCCAAGAAATTAAGTCCCATCGGACTTGCACCTGACGCACTGATCGCGGCAGTCTGGGCAGGTACGAAAGCAATGGTGAAAAATGACGGCAGCAAGCCGAATGTCACGGTATTCTGGGAAACATTCGGACAGGTGACGGGAAAGGATGTCAGCGAGTACCGTGCGCAGTCGGATGCATTCTATGCCAATGAATTTATGGCGGCAAAGGTGTACACGCAGGAAAATCCGCTTGCAAAGGAGGCAGTACGTCTGGCACATCTTGCAGCGGAGAAGGTCGTCTGCGCATCCAATCCGCTGTTTCCGCTGACCGGACAGCACAGCCGCATGGGATGGGTAGGGCTTTCGGGCGAGGATTTCGACCTTGTAACGAGTTATGAGAGCGATAGTTTCTGCAAGCCCAATCCGCAGTATTTCCTGTCCGTCTGCGACCGTCTGGGCGTAAAGCCTGAAGAATGCCTGCTCATTGGCAATGATGAACAGGAGGATATGCAGGCAGCGTCCTCCATCGGGATGGACTGCTATCTGGTGACGGACTGTGTGATTCGCCGGCAGGAATGCCCGTGGCATGGAATGTCGGGGACATTTGCAGAGATGGTGGCGTTTTTGCGGACATTGGGATAATGCAAAGGACAGCGGAATGCTGTCCTTTTTTGTTCCCAAAAATCCTCCAAAACACGCCCTTTCCTATATATTCCATAAAAATTTCATTTTTCCTCTTTACATTTTCGTGAAAATATGATATAATCATAGTAATGCAATGAAAAATGGACATACTTTTAATAGGAATTCCATACAAAAAAGGAGGAAACAATGTTTATCTCAAATGACATCCGATACATCGGCGTAAATGACCACAAAATCGACCTGTTTGAAGGTCAGTACATCGTTCCGAACGGCATGGCATATAATTCTTACCTCATTCTGGATGAGAAAATTGCTGTCATGGATACCGTGGATGCGGCATTTACCCACGAATGGCTCGACAATCTCCAGAATGCACTCGGCGGCAGAATCCCCGATTACCTCGTTGTACAGCATATGGAACCCGACCATTCTGCGAATATTATGCAGTTTCTCAAGGCTTATCCGAATGCCACTGTAGTTTCCTCTGCAAAGGCATTTGTGATGATGAAAAATTTCTTCGGCACGGATTTCGCCGATAACCGCATTGTCGTAGGCGAGGGCGATACCCTGTGTCTCGGTACACATACCCTGACTTTTGTCACCGCCCCCATGGTGCACTGGCCGGAGGTCATTGTGACCTATGACAGCACGGATAAGGTGCTGTTCTCTGCAGATGGCTTCGGCAAGTTCGGTGCACTCGATGTGGAGGAGGACTGGGCTTGTGAAGCGCGCCGCTACTATATCGGCATCGTGGGCAAATACGGCTCACAGGTGCAGGCACTCCTGAAAAAAGCCGCAGGACTGGACATCCAGACCATCTGCCCCCTGCACGGTCCTGTGCTGACAGAGAACCTCGGCTATTATCTGAATCTGTACGATATCTGGTCAAGCTACCAGCCGGAGGAGGAGGGCATTGTCATTGCTTATACCTCTGTCTATGGCAATACACGCAAGGCTGTGCTCCAGCTTGCGGAAATGCTCAAGGCAAACGGCTGCCCCAAGGTCGTTGTCAACGATCTGGCGCGCTGCGATATGGCAGAGGCTGTGGAGGACGCATTCCGCTACAGCAAGCTTGTACTTGCCACAACAACGTATAATGCGGATATCTTCCCGTTCATGCGCGATTTCATTACCCACCTGACCGAGCGCAATTACAGCAACCGCACCGTTGCCCTGATGGAAAACGGAAGCTGGGCACCCATGGCTGCAAAGGTAATGCGCGGAATGCTGGAAAAGAGCAAGAACCTGACATTTACAGAAACAACTGTCAAGATCCTTTCCGCCCTTAACGAGGACAGCACTGCACAGCTTGGTGCACTTGCAGAGGAGCTGTGTCGGGAATATCTGGCAAAGCAGGACGCTACCGCAAACAAGAACGACCTGTCCGCACTGTTCAACATCGGCTATGGTCTGTATGTGGTGACTTCCCATGACGGCAAGAAGGACAATGGAATGATTGTCAATACAGTAACACAGGTGACAAATACCCCCAACCGCATTGCCGTTACCATCAGCAAGGAAAACTATTCTCATCATGTGATCAAGCAGACGGGAAAAATGAATATCAACTGCCTGACGGAGGACGCACCCTTTGCGGTGTTCGAGAAATTCGGCTTCCAGAGTGGCAGAAATGTGGACAAGTTCGAGGACTGCACACCGTTCCGTTCTGGTAACGGCTTGATTTTCCTGCCGCGCCACATCAATTCGTTCCTCTCACTGAAAGTGGAGCAGTATGTGGATCTGGAAACACACGGCATGTTCATCTGCACTGTCACCGAAGCGCGTGTAATGTCCGACAAGCCCACAATGACCTACACCTACTATCAGGAGAATGTCAAGCCTCGGCCGGATACGGAGGGCAAGAAAGGCTATGTGTGCAAAATCTGCGGTTACATCCACGAGGGTGACACGCTGCCGGAGGATTTCATTTGTCCTCTCTGCAAGCATGGTGCAGCGGATTTTGAGCCGATTTTGTAAACCAATACCTGCGGCACACTGTGCTGACAGGCGATAAATGAAGGAGGATATGAAGATGAAAAAGTATGTATGCGATGCCTGTGGATGGGTATATGACGAGGAACTGGGCGCACCGGAGCTGGGAATTGCACCGGGCACAAAGTTCGAGGATCTGCCGGAGGATTTTGAATGTCCCCTGTGCAGTGTCGGCAAGGATATGTTCAGCGAGGAATAAACTGGACACCACCGCAAAAAAACAAGGGGCGATGCAGTGGCATCGTCCCTTTTTATGGGGTATCAGAGGTAATCACAGTGTCATAAAAACCATTCTGATTGCCATAATAATCTACAATCAGGAAAAGGCTGGTGTTCAGAACATAGAGCTTTGCTTCATTGCTGATTTTTACAGCCTGACAGTCTGCAATGTTTTTTGCTGTTGAAACATTCAGATAGGTTTCATAGTCGGTGAGTATGTCAAAGCAGGGCGCGGCTACGGATTTCAAACGTCCGAGATTCATGCAGATAAGATTGGTGAAATCTGCTCTTGTATAAGTATCTATGTTTTTCCCTGCTAAGCATTTCGTGCTTGCACATTTTTTGAACTCCGCCATTTTGTCAATGGGAATTTCAGGAGCAGGGTAGCCCTCCTCCTCACAGGTATCGCAATAGCGATAGGACTCCATCATGGGGTAATTGATGTACAACCGCCCGATGGTCGGGTCGGTTTCGTCCGTAAAATGTTCAGCCATTTCAATCAGCTTGGGGAAATTATCTGTCAATCTGTCTGCAATGGTTACATCTTCTTTTATTTTTCGCAGGTGCGGTGATTTGTTGTGCAGATCCGCATCAAAGACCAGATAGGTGTATGTGAATTTCTCATGATAAAGTGTTTCGCATATCTCCTCATCAGGAACGATCTCACGCAGTACATCCCTGATATCACATGCAAATTCATAGGCTTTACACTTGGCATAGAGCGAATAGAGATTCGTACCAACAACGAAAAGCTCCGCTTCCAAGCCGAATTGTCGGAGCAATCCCTTGAAGAACGCAGGCTCTGTTTTTGCCCCCTCTACGATTAACAGTATTTTCTTCATGGCTCTACAAATGCTCCATTGATATACATCTTTTCCAGATTGTGTGCTTCACGGATCTCCTTGTCCGTTGCGCTGCGCAGATTGGTGATCCTGTTATTTGACATCAGGAAACAGCAATCCGGTCTTGTCAGGCGATTCTGCATCAGGTAGGTATTATGTGTAGTAAGAATACTCTGAAACCTTGGCTCTGCATTATTCAGAAGCTTTACAAGCCGTTCCGCAGCTTCATAGTGCAGAAATGCGTCAAATTCATCAATGAACAGCAGGGACAGCTTAGGATATGCCTGTAGGCTCCATGCATAATACAGGAGCAGCATTTTTGTGCCTGTGGAAGCCAGTGCAGTAAATGGTGCTTTGTTTTTGCCGTCATTAAAATAGGCATACAATACATATTTGTCGTTTTCTTCCTCAAAACCGAGCTGATAATTCACATCATTGCTTCGCAGGAATTCTTCAAATTCTGCGAGCTTTCCCTCTCGATGGATAATGTCCGTGGGCTTTTCATCCTCAAAGCTGGGGGTAAATCCCATAAAAGAATTACCGTCGGACAAACTGCGGTACCAGAGCATATTATTGCAAAACTGCATCAGCTTTGTCAGGGGGGATTCAGGATTGACGGGGGTATTGCGGTAGATATATTTCAGCACGGACAGCGTTCCTTCTGTCGGCTCAATATTCAAAGTTCCTTTTAATGAGGGGTGTACGAAGTTTCTATCAGCAAGCTCATCGAAATGAAAGTATTCAATCAATCGTTCCCTGTTTACTTCCAGCAATTCCCATAAAAGAGTGCTCTGATTGGCTTTAAGATATTCATAAACAACACGGTCGTTTCCGAACTTAAACTGGTATTGAAATGCCACCGGATTATCAGGATGATGCAGATTTCTATAAATTTTAACTGTTTTTTTGTGATTGTCCGTCAGATGCGTGGTAATATCGAACAGAGCCATACCCAAGGCACTTTTGCCAACTCCATTTTTTCCGTACACGATCGCCTTGTTTACCACGCCGTTATAGACAAGATTCTGGTTAAAATTATAGTTATGGGCGGTCAGATCCCATTCCAGAAGTTCTGAAAATCCCATAAAATTATCAACCTCAAAACGCTCCAGCATTGCAGCTTCACTCCTATCATTCAGGGCAACACCGCACAAAGACCGCCTGACGGCTTTGCACATGGCTTGCTTGCAGATTTTCTGTTTTCATTATAGCACATTTTCCCTTCAAGGTCAATGATAATCGTAAAAAAATTACGGCTTCGTAATAAAATTACAGCAGAAGTATATGCAGCATTCCGCTGCATATGCAGGAATCCGGTGTTTTTTGTTGATGTTCTGGCAGCGAAGCAAAAAAATATCCGGCAGCACATCCAATCTTTTCCCGTCTGCGTTGTTATATAGGTAGAACGTGCGGTCAGCGCGTCAGGAAACCAGCAACGCACGGACTGATCATCCGGAGCAGGTTTCTGTCATTCTCTCCATGATGAACCTGTCCGGCTTCGGGCAGGTTCATCTATTAAGGAGGCTTCTTCATGAAATGGATCAGGCGCATACTCTACATCATCCTGCAATGCACATGGGGATTACCGCAGACCTTGCTTGGCGCGGTGGTATTTCTCTTTCATCTGCATGGCGGACACAGCATCTACCACGGCGCAGTGGTCAGCCGGTGGAAACGGCAGTACAGTGCGTCCATCGGGCTGTTTCTGTTCATTTCGGAGCGTGACGTGCATTGTCAGCCGCTTCTTGTACATGAATACGGGCATACGCTGCAATCGCTGCTGCTTGGCCCGTTATATCTTCCTGTGATTGCGCTGCCATCCATGCTCTGGATGATGCTGCCGCCGTGCCAGAACATGCGCAGAAACCGGAAAATATCCTATTACCGCTTTTACACGGAACGCTGGGCGAATGCATGGGCAGAGCGTGTGTGCGGTGAGGAGGCACTGCATTAAAAGATGCATTGGAGTGGCAGTCTGTCGAAAAAGCGACGGCTTAAAGAGATTTCGCGCACTGCGGTGCGCGACCAGAGGACTTTGTCCTCTGGACTCCTACGAGCTTTTTGAAAAAAGCTCGACCAAAAACTTTTCCATTGCCTCCGGCATAAGAGGATCGTTTTTCGACAGACAGAAACGCTCCGGAACAACTCCGGAGCGTTTGGCTTTTCGTATTACAGCACACCAAATGCCTTGTACATTTTCTCAATCAGGCTGACAATTTTCTCAGAGGATGCGGAATCCATCTTCACTTCCGTTCTTCCGTCCGGTGCATTGTCAAAATCACAGGCATCAAGCACCTTGTCCAGACGCATGACATTGAATACACTACAGGAAATATAATTGCTCAGATGCACAAACTGCTTGTCGGGGAATTCTCTGCACATGCGCAGGTAGAAATTCTTCTCCACGCCGAGAATAAAGGTCTTGCAGTCAGAATTTGCAATGATTTCCATCATTTTGCCCGTACCAATGGCATAATCTGCCTTTGCAGTGATGGCTTCACAGCATTCCGGATGTACCATGACAAGCGCGTCAGGGTATTCCTCGCGCAGCTGCTCCAAATCATTGACGGATGCACTGTTGTAGACATTGCAGGTGGGCTGATTCGGATAAACCAGTACTTCCTTGTTCACCTTGCGCATGGCTTCTCTGGTGCAGTTGTACTCGCCAACATAAAGCAGACGTTCTGCATCCACATGGTTGATGACTTCCGGTACATCGCCCGGAAATGCAATATAATCGGCAAGCAGCTTGATGCTCAGAGGGGAAGTGCCGTAGACAACCAGCGGCAGTTCCGGATACTGGTCACGCCAGAGCTTTACATGGTCAAACTGAAGCATATTGTCCATTGCCACAGGGCAGGTAGAGCCTCTGTCGGGAACGAACACATGCTTGTCACCCATGTAGGCAGCTGTCAGCTCTGCGAAGAAAGTCGGTGCAAGTACGAGGACATTTTTCTGCTTGCAGCCCTTGACAACATGGAGGAAGAATTCGCGGCTGTCACCGAGGACATCAGCAATTTCGTGGGTTTCTGCCGGTGCGTAGTGGTGGGCAATGATGAAAATATCATGTTTCTTTTTCAGTTCTTGGATTTTCTGGATTTGTGCATTCATGGTGGAGTTGTCCTTTCTGGTTTTTTGTGGGAATTTTCCCAAGTATAGTATATCAGTTTTTGGGAAATAAGTCAAGGTGGGTACTGACGCACCCCGTTTTTGGAGTCCGTCCCTTCCTAAAATAACAAGAGGACTCCATCAAAGGAGTCCTCTCACATCGTCTTTATTCCGTTTCCTGCTCCAGTGCGTTACCGCGTCTGCCGCTGACTGCACGGATAATCCCGAACAGTACCAGACATACAACGGAAATCACCAGTACAAGAATTGCCATGGACTGCGCACGGCTGACCAGAAGTTCCAGAAAACCAACCACTGCCGCGAAAATCTGCGGGTCTTTGATGGCAAAGCCTGCAAAATAATCCGTCTGCGTGACATACACACAGGGTGCAAGCAGCAGCAGGGATGCTGTGAGTCCGGCTGTACCACACCAGTAGAGCATGTGGGACATCTGCCGGAGATTGCAAAGCAGCAGCAAAATCAGTAGGATGCCCAGTACGATCAGACATGCCGCCTGTGCAAACAGCAGATAAGTCAGATAATGCCGCGCTGAGCCAAGCCAGCCCTTTTCATGCATCATCGACATCTTGAACGTATCTGCCACAAACAGGATTTCTGCCTCTGCCTCTGCAATGACGGAAGCGACCTTTTCTTCGTAAACTTTGTCCTTGACAACATTGTGTTCCGCTGCATAGTCACTGAAAAACTGTGTGACCGATTCCTCCAGTAAGGTGAAATCCATCGTGAATTCATAGGTTTCCGTCTTTCCGCTAAGGTAGTCAAATGCCTGTGCTACGCTGGCATTGATGCCCTCCTTCAGCGCCGGCTGCGGTATCGCGTCCATGAACACTTCTGCTGGAATGCCCGTGCTGTTCGCACGCGTTTTGAAATAGGTTTCCAGTGATTTGTACGCCTTTTCGTCCAGCTGCTCCTGCTCGGTAATGGTGCGGAAACTGTCGGCATTGAGTACCTGTGTGCGGACAAATGCTGTCAGCAGAGTGGCAAGCAATACGAATACCAGCAGAATGGTCAGCAGAATATTGGGGATATAGCAACGTATTTTCATCATTCCGCCTCCTGTGTGATGGTATCCTGCGCCTGTACATAGAACTGCTTGCTCACCAGTGATGCCAGTACGCCCACGCGTGTGGTGGACGTGCCGAGCACCTGCGCTTCGCAGGTGTAGAGCGTCAGATGGTCCGTTTCCTTGGGGAGGATGTGGGTTTTGTCGGTGTTTTCAAATTTTACCTGCTCATATGCCTCATAGGTGAAAATGCCGTATTTGGTGTACAGGACGATTTCATCCCCCGGCGCGATCTTGTGCATATCCGCAAAAAAGGTGTTCACATGCGCGTCAATGACCACATTGCCCACTTCGCCGAGCACCTTGGATGCAGATGCCTGACATGCGCCGCGTTCGAGCAGCTCCGGTGTAGAACCCCAGTAAACCGGCACGGAAAGGTTGATGGCATCGCATTCGAGTACCGCGTACTGCTCACCAAAGGACGGCCGCTGAATTTCTCCGGTGTCGGAAAATTGCTGCTCCTGTTCCGCAGGTTTCTGTGTGCTGATTTCATTTTCCTTGATGACAAGCCCATCCAGACCGGATGCCGGCTTGATTTTCATATCGTCCATAAAGGCAATGTGCAGATAGGTCTGCACCTTTTCATAGGGCTTGATGAGTGCCGCTGCACTGACTGCCGTGCACAGGATCATCAGCAGCACCGTGGTGATAATGTACACCAGAGGATGCGCTCCCGTCCGTCTTTCTTTTTTTACTGCCAAGGTATACTCCTTTCTGCCGCTTACTGTACGCCGCCGTCAGTACGGCAGAGATGGCGGTAGACCAGTGCAAAGCCGGCTGCTGCAAGCAGTACGGCAATGGCTGCGGCTGCAAGCAGACCATCGTGGGCAATGCCTGTTTCGTCAATGGTAATGCCGGTCGCGCTCTTGTCAATGATCGTGCCCTCGTCATCGCGTACCGTAATGGCAATGCCCTCGGCAGAGATGGAGTCCACAGCAATGTTCATATTCATTTCTTTTGCTGCATCAATATAGCCCTGCAGCAGCTCCGCCTGGTCGTTCACATTCATCTGCTTGATGATGCTGTTGCGCTCACCGGGGGTGAGGTTGTTGAGAAATGCTTCCTTATCCGCAGGGGACATGGAATTGACATAGGCAATTTTCTCGTCCAGTGACATCATAATGAAGTCGTAGGAGCTGATGGTGGTGGATGCAGGCTGCGTTTCTGCGGGTGCAGTTGTGCCGGCTGCTGTGCCGGAATTTGCCGGAGTCTGTGTGGCAGGCTGTGTCTGTGCAGCATCCGTCTGTGCAGGCGGCTGTGTTGCCGGCTGTGTCTGTGCAGGCTGCGTCTGTGCAGGCTGTGAAGGCTGTACAGTACCGCCGTTATTGAAAATATCGTCGATCTTGTCATCTGCCTGCTGGTCGTATTCGCAGAGTCTTGCGTAAGCTTCTTCTAAATCTTTCTCGGTATATTCACCGGTTGCCCAGTAATTGTAGCCGAGCTGCACCTGCTCCTCCGGAAAGCCGACTTCACGCGCTTTCTGCGCAACATCGTCAACGGTGATCGCAGCTGCATGGAGTCCGCCGCCGCAAAGACAGCAGGCAGTGAGGACGGCTGCAAATGCAGTATGTCTTTTGTAAATTCGCTTCATAAATTCCCTTCCTTTTTTCTGTGTGTGAGCATTGCTCAGCGGTTTGCTTTCAGTCTTGCTTTGAATAGCTCCTTCATTTTCATCTTTCCTGCCTCGGTTTCTATTTCCGATGCTTTCAGCTCTCCCAGATAGATCGCCGTCATCAGCTGAATGTATGCTTCACCAAGTGCAGTCGTCAGCAGTCCTGCCGTTGCGCCGGAAATCATACCGCCAGCCACTGTTCCTGCGCCGGGGATGAGCTTGATGAGATTGGCAGTGATGGTTCTGCCCAGTACGGTCGCACCACCTGCGCCAAGGGTGGAGGATACAAAGCCTGTGAGGATGCTCCGGCTGATGTTCAGTCCGAAAATTGCCGTGATCGAGGCGATCATTGCCACCTGTGTCGGCACGAGCATTGCTGCGTCCGCAAAGGGGACGGGTGTCATACCCTCACCAAAGGCCGCTGTAGTCGCAGCCGCCACTGCCGCGTGAGCGCGTTTTTTTTTATGTTCCAGTGATACTTTCTGCACATGGCTGAGCGTGTCCTGCAATT
>SVNO01000080.1 GCA_015066845.1 Ruminococcus sp.
ACGCTCTTCCGATCTAAAGGTAAACTACGGCACAACGTATCACATGGCAATTCTCGGCAGTCTGTCCTTGGCAGATGTACCGGCAGAGCAGCTCTGCGAGGAAATTGTACAGGTGGACGCATTCCTGAGCGAACAGAAGGGTTATGGTCTGTTCAGCATTGATTCGTCAACGCGGGCAATGCATGGGGCAATGCTGGTATCCATCCTGCACAATCCGACCATACTTTCGGAGGTTTCCGCAGTTACCGGCTGTGTTGCGATGGTTGCAGCACAGGTGGCAGCGACAACTATGCTGCTTACGGCGGCAACCTGAGGTAATAGAACGTAATACGATGAGAATAGGCAGGGGGCACTTTTTGCAAAAGTGCCCCCTCAGTTTGTCGAAAAACCTAAACAGGTTCAAAGGACGGAGTCCTTTGGCGGGTTCGAGGGTACGCAGTACCCTCGCAATATAGCCCCTCCCCCGTTGGGGGAGGGGTTGGGTGCCTGAGCCTGAGGCAGGATGCTGCTTGAGGGCGACGGTATGCCGCAATAGGATTTAACTGCGGCTGTGGGGGGCAGCCTTGGGGTGCTAACCCCAGAAAAAGACGTTTTCTACAAGCTGAAACGGTCTACCTTTTACTCTGAAATATTTGACATTCTCCCCTATCCATGCTATAATAAAAGAAAAACCCATCGGGAGGGACGTATGAAATTACTCTACACAAACGAATCCGCCATGTTTCTGACAGAAAACGGCAAGGAAATCGAACTGCCAAGCTATCGCGCCATCCAGTATCAGCAGACCATTGCACAGATTCAGGAAGGAAAAGTATGGAAAACAACCGGACGCGGTGCACAGTTCATGGGGATTGCACCGGAAAACCCATCACAAACGACCAAGCCGCTGATTCAAGGGCTTGCTTTATATCAGGACGACTTTCTCTATACATTGCAGCTTGACGCTTCCGGCGGCATTTATCGCCGTACTTTCTCGGAAAAGCCCGAAATGGAGGGGCATATCTGCTCCGGCAATTCCCTCTGGCTGCATGAGCTTGCAAGTCATGGGGATGCGGTCGCAGCTACCCTCGCTGCACCGAATGCGACCTCGCATCTTGTATTGTTCCAGCTCCCGTCCAGTGCCTACACGCAGATTACGGACGGCGATTCCTGCGAATCCCATCCGAGCTGGTCACCCGATGGCAGGCTGTTGTATTTTTCCACTGCCGGCATTGCGCGAAATGAACGGAAACTCGTCTATTCTCCTCGTTCGGCAGCCACCTACAATGTCAATACCGAGCGCATGGAAATAATACTGGAGGACGAAAAGCACGACATTCTCGCACCCAAGGTGGACGCTTCCGGCAATCTCTATTTCATCCGGCAGCCCTATCGTGCAGCGGATGAGTCGGACAATACCAGTCTGCTTTCCGTGCTCAAGGATGTCCTGCTGTTCCCCTATCGGCTGATTAAGGCAATTGTGGGATTCCTGAACGTATTCAGCATCATTTACGGCAACGAACCGTTGCAGAGCAGCGGTCAGCGCAGGGATGTCAAAAGCAAGGAAAAGTCCGAAAAAGAGCTGTTTTTCGAGGGGCGCATGATTGACCTTGAAAAGAACCGCAAGGAAAATGTGAAATCCGGTGACAAATACGCCGGTATTATGTCACGCAGCCGTGTACTTGTCCGCCGCGCACCGGACGGCACGGAGGAAGTACTTGCAAAAGCGGTACTCGATTACACACTTTGCGATGATGGCAGTGTTGTATATTCCAACGGCGCACACATTCTTCACCGCCACACGGACGGTAGTGTGGAAGAACTGGTAAAAACGCGGTTGGCGCGGAATCTGGTCGTTGTGCAATAATATGGCAGTAAACTATCCCCCTTGCAATTCAAGGGGGAATTCAGTCTGTCAAAAAACCTAAAAATAAACGAGGAGCGATAGCTCCGCACAAGGGGTTCGGGGACGAAGTCCCCGAAAAATAGCCCCTCCCCCGTTGGGGGAGGGGTTGGGGTGGGGGCAGTTACAGGGGTGCTAACCCCAGAAAAAGACTTTTTCGACAGACTGTATCCCCCTTGCAATTCAAGGGGGAATTTTTCATCTGCGCAGCACCGGATGAACTCCCCCAGAACTCCGCACCATCCCCACATTGCAGCGCACGGGAGCATCCCCCATAACAAAGAAAACCCCCGACCACTACAATTTCCTGCATGTCGGGAGTCCTTTTCTATTCAATTGTAATCGTAATGCGGTTATACCGCGGTAGCTCTCCTGTGCATCGGTCATACACGCCTTTCATTAAGGATTCTTCAAAACGGTTTTCATAGCAGTGGCTTTCATATTGCATCACATCTTTCAAAGAAGATTGGAAATTGTTTCTGGCTTTGTTCAGCCGGTAAGTACCTTTCTCATTGGAGTGTACCTCCATTTCCGAATTATCATAATGCCTGCTATATTAAGTTTCCTTGCCCGTTTTCATCCTTTGCATTCTGTTCTGAGACACCGGCTATTGAAACGTAAACATGTGTCAGAACCAGACGCTTTCACCATTTCTCGCAGAATTGATTCATTACTCCTTGGGGCTGCATATCAGCCATTGCTGTGCAGAATCACCCTTCACTTACCTGCGACCGGCGAAACCGCCTGCTGCTGTGATTCAAAATTTTCCACGGGGCTCGCCTCCTTTTCGACCATTTGCTTCCGATGAAGGTGTCTTACAGTTCGTGAATATTTCCTCGAACCTGCCTTAATTCCCATCGGGGAGCTCTGCCTGTATAAAGTTCTGCAGTTCCTTTATCTTGATTCTATTATACCACACGCTTTGTAAATTGTCAATAGGTTTTTGAAAGTTTTTTGAAATATTTTGTAATTTGTGCACTGTTTACATGTTGAAAACGGTTTCGTTCGTCGATTTGAACAAAGGGGGATGGGGAGGAAATGCAGCAGGTTTGCGGAACTTCGGAAAAGGCTTGCATTATTGCAGTTTTCATGGTATAATAAGTATGCAGCTTATTGAAAAAGGTTTTTCTGGGGTCAGCACCTTGCAGCTGCCCCAATCCCTCTCCCAGAGGAAATATGTCATCAGCTTTAGGAAAACTGTGCAAAGATTGCCCCTGCCCCTCTCCAAGGGGGGAGATTGAGCCGGTGCTCCGCACCGGCAAAGGCTTTCGCCTTTTGAAGCACTTACGCTGATGACATTGCCCCAGCGGGAGGAGCTATAGCAGGAGGGTACTATGTACCCTCCGCCTGCATATTTCACCACAAGAAAGGAGAGAACGTCTTTGAATGAAATGGAACTGAACATCGGCAAGGGCGTGGATTTTATTTCCATCGCTGAACCGAAATTCAAAACCAATACAATCGAAATGATTTTTATGATGCCGGCAGGCAAGGCACATAATTCTGCCTATTCCCTGCTGCAGGCACTGCTGTCCTCTACAAGCAAGGCGTATCCGTCCATCAATGCCATGAGCCGCAAGCTCAGCAGTATGTACGGTGCGTCCCTGAAAGGCGGCAGCGGTAAGCATGGAGATATGATGCAGATCACACTGTCTACCTGCGTAATTGATAATCGCTATGCACTGAATCAGGAGGATCTGCTTGCAGAGGCAACGGAACTTCTGCTCGGCTGCCTCTTTGCACCAAATACGGAAAATGACGCATTCTCGGAAACGGATTTCCGCATTGAAAAGCAGGATCTGCTTGACGCGATCGAAGCGGAAATCAATGACAAGCGTTCCTATGCCCTGACACGCGCCACCGCTACGGCATTTGACGGCGAGCCGTATGCCTACCCGACGGACGGCACTAAGGAGGACGTGGAACAGCTCACACCCCAGTCCGTTTACGCTGTCTATCGTCAGCTCCTTGAACAGGCTGTTGTGCGCATTTACCATGTCGGCCCTGCTCATGCACCGCAAATCGGCGAACGGCTCCGCGAAGCCTTTGCCGGCATTGCGCGCAATCCCGTACCGCTGACGTTCCGCAGCCCAAGTCCGTGCAAGGACGAAATTCAGCACATTACTGAGGAAATGCCCGTCAGCCAGTCCAAGCTTGTCATGGTACTCAAGGGCGATGCGCCCAAGAAATACGCGATGAACCTGATGAACGTCATGTTCGGTTCTTCGCCTTTTTCCATGCTCTTTATGAATGTGCGCGAAAAACTCAGCCTGTGCTATTACTGTTCCAGCCGGATGGCAGCGGTCAAGAAATCCCTGTTTGTCAGCAGCGGCGTGGAGCTTGAGAATGCACAGAAAACCTGTGACGCCATTCTCGAACAGCTCGAAGCCATCCGCAAGGGCGAATTTACGGACGATATGCTCGAAGATGCACGGCGCAGCCTGCTCAACGGGCTGCATGGCGCAGGCGATACACCCATGTCCTGCATTGTCTGGAGTCACCACAAGTACTGTGACGAACAGCATGACGACATTCCGGCAATCAATGAAGCTTACCAGAAGCTGACGCGGCAGGATGTCATTGACGCAGCCAATGCACTGCGCGTGGACACGATTTATCTGATGCAGCAGGAGGTTACCAATGAACAGAATCACTGAAACCATCCGTTCTGACGTGACCGGCGAGAGCTGTCTGCACGTCAAGCATGAAAGCGGTCTGGACATTTATATTATGGAAATGCCCGGCTATCATACCTGCCACGCGCTGTTCGGTACGCGCTATGGCTCAATCAACACGCAGTTCCGGCTCAACGGTGAAGCGGATTATGCGGAAGTCCCCAACGGCATTGCACATTTTCTGGAGCACAAGCTCTTTGAAAACGAGGATTGTGACGCATTTGCACAGTATGCAAAAACCGGCGCGGATGCCAATGCCTACACCTCTTTCGACCGCACCTGCTACCTGTTCAGCTGCTCGGACAATTTCGCGCAGTCGCTCGAAATTCTTCTGTCCTTTGTACAGGCTCCCTATTTCACCAAGGAAAATGTAGACAAGGAACAGGGCATCATCGGGCAGGAAATCCAGATGTACGATGATGAGCCGTCATGGCGCGTCTTTTTCAATCTCCTGCGCGCGATGTACCATGCACATCCGGTGCGCATTGACATTGCCGGTACCAAGGAGAGCATTGCACAGATTGACGCAGACCTGCTCTATCGTTGTTATCATACGTTCTACAATCTTCACAACATGGCGTTGTCCGTTGCCGGCAATGTCAACGCAGACGAGGTTCTGGAAATCTGTGACAGACTGCTCAAACCCTGTGAGAATCAGGGATTGGAGCAGGTATTCCCCGATGAGCCGTATGCAGTCAAGGACAAACTGGTGGAGGATACCCTCCCGACTGGCGCGCCCATCTTCAACCTCGGTTTCAAGCTCCGTCCGAGAAGCGGTCTGGAACTGGTAAAGGCAGAATATCTCGCATCAATGACCATGCAGACGCTCTTTGACACAAGCTCCGCATTCTATCAGGAAATGACGGAAAAGGGGCTGATCAATTCTGAATTCTCCGTAGACGCACCGTTTACCGGTGAGGGCTATTTTGCCATCACCTGCGGCGGTGAATCCCGTGATCCGCAGGCTGTCCGTGACCGCATCATTGCTGTCATTGAGGACGCAAAGAAAAACGGCTTCGACCGTGAGGCATTCGAGCTGATACGCCGTGTGGGCTATGGCGGAATGCTGCGTGGCTGCGAGAATGTGGAGGTCAATGCCACACGCATGATCAGTGCATTCATCAGCGGCATCCAGCCCTTTGCTTCCGCTGACATCCTCGCATCCATCACCTATGAGGAAGCACTGCAATTCCTGCGTGAGGAACTTGACACGGACAATGCTTCTCTCTCCATCATCCGCAGTGAAGGAGGGAGCGCATGTCAACAGTAGCAGAGCTGGGCTATGCCGGATTGAAGGAATACGAGATCGCGTTCCCGAATCTCGGCATTCAGCTGGAAATTGACCCGACCGCGTTCACGCTTTTCGGGGTGGACATCAAGTGGTACGGGCTGCTCATCACCTTCGGAATGCTGCTGGCATTGGTTTACGGTTTCCGGAATATGGTGCGCGTCGGGATCGACCCCGACCGTGCCATTGACGCGGTCATCGGCGGCATCATCGGCGGTATTGTGGGTGCGCGTCTGTATTACGTCATTTTCAACTTTCACGAATTCGAGGGCGATCTCCTCTCCATCTTCAACACGCGAACGGGCGGACTTGCCATTTACGGCGGCGTTATCGGTGCGCTGCTTGTCGGCGGTATCGTGGCAAAATGCCGGAAAGTACGCATTTTCCCCATGCTGGATGTTGTGGGCGTTGGCTTTCTCATCGGACAGGGCATCGGCAGATGGGGCAATTTCGTCAATCAGGAGGCATTCGGCAGCAATACCAACAACCTGCTGTGCATGACGGGCGGCACGATTCAGGGCTATATGGAGAAGCCCGGTTTCAATCCGGCATATCCCGTGCATCCGTGCTTTTTGTATGAATCGGTCTGGTGTCTGCTCGGATTTGTGCTGCTTGCAGTGATTTCCAGAAAATGGCGCAAATTTGACGGGCAGATTTTCCTGCTCTACATTGGCTGGTACGGTCTGGGAAGATTTTTCATAGAGGGGCTGCGCACGGACAGCCTGATGATCGGAACGCTGCGTGTGTCGCAGGTACTTGCGGCTCTGTGCGTGGTATTTTCGGTCATCATGCTGCTGGTTTGCGGCTCAAAGGTCAAGCGCATGGGCAGGGATTATGTACTCTACTGCAATTCCAGGGAATCCAAGGAACTGCTTGCACAGGCAGAGGAACGTGCAGAGCAGGCATATCAGAAAAAAATGGCAAAAAAAGCCGAAACAGAGGCATTAAAGCCGGAGCAGCAGATTGTTCCGGATGAAGAAAAACAGGAGGATGAACACAATGGCAAAATTGATTGATGGCAAGCAGGTATCTGCACAGGTAAAGGAACAGGTACGCGCAGAGGCAGCGGCAATCTACGAAAAGCACGGCATTCAGGCAGGTCTTGCAGTTGTAATTGTTGGAAACGATCCGGCATCCCGTGTGTATGTCAACAACAAGAAGAAGGCATGTGAGGCTGTGGGCTTCCAGTCCTTTGAGTATGCACTGCCGGAGGAAACCACACAGGAGGAACTTCTGGAGCTGGTGGAAACCCTGAACAACGACCCGAAGGTCAACGGTATTCTGGTACAGCTTCCCGTACCGAAGCACATTGACGACACGGCAATTATCAACGCAATTTCGCCGGAAAAGGACGTTGACGCGTTCCATCCGGAGAATGTGGGCAGAATCATGATCGGCGATTACGCATTCCTCCCCTGCACACCGGCAGGTGTTATGGAGCTGATTGATTCCACAGGTGTGGAAATCAGCGGCAAGAAGTGCGTGGTCATCGGCAGAAGCAATATCGTGGGCAAGCCCATGGCAATGCTCCTGCTGCACAGAAGCGGTACTGTTACCATCTGCCACAGCAGAACGCAGGATTTGCCCTCTGTGACAAGAGAAGCGGATATTCTGGTCGCAGCAGTGGGCAGAGCAAATTTTGTAACAGCGGACATGGTGAAGGAAGGTGCAGTTGTCATTGACGTAGGCATCAACCGTCTGGACAATGGCAAGCTCTGCGGTGACGTGGATTTTGCAGCTGTTGAGCCGAAGGCATCGTGGATCACCCCCGTTCCCGGCGGCGCAGGCCCGATGACGATTGCCATGCTGATGAAGAATACGCTCACAGCAATGAAAAAACAGCGTAATATTGAGGATTGAGTGCAAATCTGCTGAAAAGGATTCCCCCTTGTGAGGGGGAATTCTGTCTGTCGAAAAAGTTTTTTGTGCCCAAGGGCACAAAGGCGCGGCATACTAAGAGAATAGGTAGGGGCACTTTTTTGCAAAAAAGTGCCCCTCTCAAAAAAACAGTCCACAGG
>SVNO01000009.1 GCA_015066845.1 Ruminococcus sp.
CCCTTCTGTTCGCTCAGGAATGCGTCCACCTGTACAATTTCCTCGCAGAGCTGCTCTGCCGGTACATCTGCCAAGGACAGACTGCCGAGAATTGCCATGTGATACGTTGTGCCGTAGTTTACCTTTGCCTTGCACAGTCCATTGTACAGGGCAAGCAGCTTGTCACAGCGCGCCTCCACTGTACCCTCCCCGAACGTCAGCACATGGGAAAGCATCTGCACTGCGTTTGTGTGGAAGAAATGCGGCTTGAGGAGCTTGAAGCATTCCTCCATCTCCGTTAGCAGCGTTTCATCGGATTTTTCCAGAAATGTCATCAGAATCGCATAGGAAATATCCTCATCCCCCGACAGGAACGGGTGCTTTTTTCGCATAGCCTTAAAAATTGTTCTGGCATGGTCTGCCATTTCCTCCGTCTTTTCACGGGGCATCATCCCCGTCAGAATGGTCGAAAGATAGGCAAGATAGTCCGAACCGCTGAGATATTCTTTCAGTACGCTGTAAATTCCCATTGCATTCTGCATTGTCCCTGCCGCATCCTCTGTGCAGGCAAGCTGGGAAACGGTCGGGAGCTTGGTGTTGCCGCGGAAATTGGAGAAAATACTGGTGTTGTGCTCCAGAAGCTTGCGGCATTCCTTGAGCTTTTCCGGATTGACTGCAATGTTCCGGTTGGAAAATACCATGGCACTGAGCGCGATGATGTCGGGCGTATCCCATGGAAAGGCTGCTTTGATGATGTCCCTGTTGCGGATGTACTGTTCACAGAGGTTTTTGAGCTGTTCGTTCATAGTTTTCCCCCTTGAAGCATCAGGTCACGATCATGATCATGAGCATAGCCGAAATTGCTGCCTGCTCCGCTGCAGCTGAGGCAATGGCGCTCATCATTGCTGCATCATTGACATTTTGCGTTTCCTTGTGGTAATTTGATACGATCATCACTGCGTGCATCAATGCTGTTTGCTTGTTTGTGCCGAATACGCCCTTGTAGCCCTTCTGCTGTGCCAGCTCGTCATTGACTGCGATGATCTCCGCAGCCAGCTCCTCGACCGGAACGCTGCACAGGGTCAGTGCAGCTAGAACCGTCAGCTCGTGATTCTTGCTGTATTTCTTTCCTGCCGCTGTCAGCGCATCAAACAATGCGGTCAGACGGGAGCACTTTTCCTCCGCAGTCCCCTGCGCCAGTGTGAAAATATGGCTGATTGACTGGATCGCATCTTCATAGAAGCGACGCTCCTTCAGAATGCGGTAGCATTCTTCCATCTCCTCGATCATTGCCTCATCGGTCTTTTCGGAGAATGCCAGCAGGATTGCAAACACAACATCCTCACTGCCCGTCAGGAAACGGTGTTCCTTCTTCATCAGCTGGTAAATGCGCTTGCTCCGCTCGCCGATCTCCTCAACACGTTCCGGCGTGATCATATCCGTCAGAATGGCTGCGGAATACGCCAGATGCTCGGAATCAGTGTGGTACTTCTTCAGCATCTTGTGGTAGTCAGCTGCCTGCTTGAGCTTCTCCTCCGGATCATTCGCACGGGCAAGCATCATGATCAGCGGCAGCTCCATGTTTCCACGGAATCCGGAAAAAATGCCGGTATTCTTTTTGAGGATCTTCTCACATGCTTTGATTTTGTCAGCATCCACAGCCATTTCCTTGCTGCACGCATCCGCTGCACAGACAGCAAGCATGGAATCCATTTCAAATTTGAATACCTTTGTAAGTTCTTCCCTGCACGCAAGATACTTTCTGTATTCGTTCATCAGTTGTTCGTTCATGTTTTTCCTCCTGGATGTCATGTATTTCAAAACGCCCTGTGAAAACCCACAGGGCGCAGTGATACTTATTTTTTTTCGGACAGCTTCGACGTATCTGCCATGTAAATGGAAACCTCGCCGCATTTCGGGCAGACAGCAACATTCGGAATGCCGATCCTGCCGCCGAACAATGCGTCCTTCTTGGTGGACATCACGATGCCATAACCAGCACCCTCCACCTTAATCGCACAGTTTTCCTGCATTGCTTCGCCGCATCTGATACACATTCTCATATGAGTTCCTCCCTGCATTACAATCGGTGATACGGGAGGGGACACGTCCCCTCAAACCCGCTTTGCGTCCGTCATGAATGTCTTACTTTGCTTCTTCCTCTGTCGTTTCCGTCACAGCCTTCAGACCTGCTGCAAGACCTGCAAGTCCCTGAATTTCGCTCGGAATGATGAGCTTTGTTGCCTTGCCGTCAGCAGCCTTGCCGAATGCCTCCAGAGCCTTGAGCTGGAGAACGGACTGGTTCGGATTGGCAGTATTCAGGCGTTCCAGACTCTCTGCCAGTGCTGTCTGTACTGCTGCAATTGCCTGCGCTTCACCGTCTGCCACGCGGATCTTCTGCTCACGGATCGCCTCCGCACGGAGGATCATAGCCTCCTTTTCTGCGGTTGCACGGAGAATTTCAGCTTCCTTGTCTGCCTGTGCGCGGAGGATCTTGGATTCCTTCTCTGCCTCAGCAACCAGAACCTGTGCTTTCTTTTCACCCTCAGCCTGCAGGATCTTCTCGCGGCGTTCACGCTCAGCTTTCATCTGCTTTTCCATGGAGTCCTGAATCTCTCTGGGCGGCAGGATGTTTTTCAGCTCAACGCGGATGACCTTGATACCCCAGCGATCTGTTTCTTCGTCCAGAATTGCGGTAATCTTGGTATTGATGACATCACGGGAGGTCAGTGTGGAGTCAAGCTCCAGCTCGCCAATGATGTTACGCAGTGTGGTTGCTGTGAAGTTTTCGATCGCCATCATGGGATTTTCTACGCCATAGGTATACTTCTTCGCGTCAGTTACCTTGAAGAATACAACTGTGTCAATCTGCATGGTAACGTTATCCTTGGTAATTACCTGCTGCGGCTTGAAATCCACCACGCGTTCCTTGATGGAAACACGGCGGACAATGCGGTCAACAAACGGGAACAGCCAGCGCGGGCCAGCCTGCATCTCCTTGTGGAACGTACCCAGACGTTCTACAACATACACATGCGCCTGCGGTACAATGCGCAGACAGCTGATAAAGATAATCAGCAGAACAACGATCAATCCGACAAATAAGTACTCCATAATTCAATCCTCCGTTTAGTTGTTTTTTTCAGTGACATATGCGGTTGTGCCGTCAATCTTTGTGACCGTCACAATCGTACCAATGGGAATGACTGCATCCTGTGCAGAACGTGCGCGCCAGTTGGAATCGCCGATTTTCACGCGTCCCGTACTTGCGCCATTGTCAATTTCTTCCGTGACTGTTGCATCCTTGCCCACATCCGGATCAACGGTTTTGGTGTTGGGATTGGAAGCGCGGAATTTCTTCAGCAGCGGCAGCGACAGAAGCAGCAGGGCAAATGAAACCGCAACGAACAGAATGCACTGTCCCAAAGGATTCAGCTCCACTGCCGCACCAATGAATGCTGCAAGTGCGCCGGCTGCAAACCAAACGCTGATGAGCTGCATGGTACAAAGTTCCAGTACCACCAGTATGACGAACAGGATACCCCAGAATAGCATTGCACTTACCATAAAATGACCTCCTTACTTACAGCACAAGCTGACAGATTCCATAAATCAGCAGACCGCACAGAACAGCAGCACCAAGACCAAGCCAGAATCGCTGGAATGCAGTGAGCTTGCTGTGTTTCTCCACGCGTTCCCCTACAGTATCGGAAATAATATCGCCGATGACCTCTACAGCTGCTTCGATGATGTCCTCCATGCTGTTCACCACCTTAATCGCTGCTTGTTACCGTGACCGGCACAATGGATTCCGGCAGGAAATTCACTTCATAGCGATACGGGTCAACATCCGCGCCGCCGATGTCCTCTACAACATAGATGGTCCATTCGTTCAGGCTGACGAAATGCTTCTTGTATTCATTCTCGCCCGTTTCACAGATGATTTCCAGCTGATTGTCCGCATTGTCCACCGTGATGGAAAATGTACCGATCAGTTCAAATACCGGCTTGTCGCTTCGTGCATTGATGACAGTCAGACGGCGCAGGACGTTGAAATTATCCGCTTCCTTGGAAACATTGTGCGATACCTTGGAAGATTCTGTACAGCCCGTCATTGACAGTGCACAGAATACTGCGGCTGCCATAGCAGCGGTGTGTCTGTGTTTCATATGGATTCTCCTTTTCTGTATATGCGGTCTGTCAATCGTTTTTACTCTGCATTTGCTGCATCTTCCGCATGTTGTACTCACATTATACCATACTTTTTACCGCTTGTCAATAGGTTTTACAAAAATAATGTAAATATTTTTTACAGAGGGAGATTCCCTGTGAAGTATCAGAGAATGCGCTTCACGCTGTCACGCAGCATCATAGAACCGCTGACAACCACGCGATGCACGGCAGCCTTGGGGTTCTGGATTCTGCGGACAATTTGCTTGACGCTGTCGCGCGACATCTGGTCCACGTCTACGGCATAGGTCGTAATACGCGGTACAGTCAGCTCGGAGAGGATGAAATTGTCAAAGCCCGTGATGGAAACATCCTGCGGCACACGGACACCGCGGTCCTTGAGCTGATTGAGCAGGACATAGGCAGTGCTGTCGCAGTTGCAGGCAAAGGCAGTGGGGAGCTGATAGAGCATGTCGATCGGGATGGACACATTGCCCTGCGCGTCACGGTCAGGGATCACAAGCTCATCTGTAATTTCCAGTCCGGCTTCACGCATGGCGCGGCAATAGCCGTAATAGCGGTCAGTAATACTGGTGGTTGCATCCACAGAGCCGACAAAGGCAATGCGGCGGTGTCCCATTTGTAACAAATGCTGCACTACGGTGTACATACCATAGTAACCATCCGAAATCACAGAGTCCTGCAAATACTTTGCGTGGAATGCGTCGAGGATGACAAAGGGCATACCGGAGAGTGCAAGAGTGTTGCGGAATTCATCGGTGAAATTTCCCATCACGATAATACCATTGACTCTGCCCTCTGTGACCAGACGCGGCAGCTGTGCATCCAGTTCATCCTGCACGGGAATCACTTCGAGAATACCGATGTGTCCGAGCTGGGAGAGATGGTAGAGAATGCGCTCATAGAGCGTCCAGTAAAAGGAATGTCCCTTTTCAATAAATTTCTGTGAAGTTACAACGCCGATGGTGTAACCGGGTTTTGCGATTTCAGGCTTATTGCTTTTCTTCTGATAGCCCATCTGTTCTGCAAGCTGCTGGATTTTCAGCCGCAGCTCCTCACTTACGCCGTCTTTTCCGGCAAGTGCCTTTGATACTGTAACCGTGCTGACATTGAGCTGTTCTGCAATGTCGGACATGCGGATTGCTTTAGCCAATACAGTCCCACCTTTCTTACAAATTTCATAGAAATCCCCATCATTTCTATTATACTATGGTTAACCTAATTTGTCAAGTGGATTTTTAATTTTTACTTAAATTGAAAAAGGGAAGGGCACTGTACATGGTCTACAAAAAATGCATCAGAAATCTGTGCATTCCTACAAAGTTATGGGGTTTTATTCAAAAAGCAGAAAAAGCTGTCAGAAATGGGGCTGTATTATTGTATAAGAAAGTGAAACGCGGTGTGCTGTACCGGCAAAGGGCATTGCGTTTGTGATGTCTTAGGCAATACTGTACTGAGCCGCAGGCGGTCTTTGTGCGGTATTGTTCTTATGAAATCTTTAAGATTTCCGGCAGAGTCTTTCAGATTTCATTACAATTCTGTTATAATCTGAAAAAACGCAGAAAAGGCATTGACAAAAATCTCCTACTGTGCTATGATAAATAGTACAGTTAGGATGCAGAGAGGTGAAGAACCAGATGAAGAAAAAACGAAAGAAAGTGTTGCAGACAATCGGCGCGTGGAGCTGGCTGATGCCGAGCCTGTTGGGTGTACTGGTATTTTTCCTGATTCCCTTCGGCGTGGTCGTGTATTATTCCGTGCTTGATAACCCGATATTCTCCAATTTTGTCGGACTGGAAAATTTCCTGAACCTGTTCAAGAATACGGCATTCATCCGCGCATCAAAAAACACATGCATTTTCTCCCTGATTGCTGTACCGCTGTCCGTGGTGCTGTCACTCTGGCTTGCCTTTGCATTGAATGCGAAAATTCCATGCAAAAGCTGGCTGCGTACCTGTTTCCTGTGTCCTTTGATGGTTCCGATTGCGTCCGTTGTGCTGGTGTGGCAGGTCATCTTCCATTACCACGGCACATTGAATCAGATCACGGAGCTGTTCGGGGCAGAACCGGTGGACTGGCTGAAAACCAACTGGTCGTACATGGTGCTGACGGTGATGTTCCTGTGGAAAACACTGGGCTACAACATGATTCTGTTCATGTCCGCCATTGCCGGCATTCCGCAGGATATTGTGGAGGTGGCAGAGCTGGAGGGTGCAGGCAGCTTCTACAAATTTGTACATATCAAGCTGCGTTACCTGTCCCCGACCATTCTGTTTGTGACGATCCTGTCCATCATCAGCTCCTTTAAGATGTTCCGCGAGGTCTATCTGCTGACGGGTGACTATCCGTATGAGAGTATGTATCTGTTACAGCATTTTATGAACAATACCTTTAATTCCCTCGATTATCAGAAGCTTTCCAGTGCGGCTGTGCTGCTGTGTCTGGTGATGATTGTGATTATCGGTGCAATGTTCCTGTGTGAACGGAAATTCGGGGAGGATGTGGAGGACTGATGAAAAAGAAACTGCATAAGTATTTCTTGCCGGCACTTCTGTTTTTCTTTGCCGCTGTTGCAGCATTGCTGTTCATCATGCCGACAGTACTGACCATTACCAATTCGTTCATGACGGAAAAGGAGATCAGTGCCAATTACGGTGCAATGATCGAAAGTGCGTCCGCGGACAAGAAATCCTATATTTCCGAGGAACTCAACCTCAAATTCATACCGGACATGGTAAGCGTCCAGCAGTACAATGCCGTACTGTTCAAAAGTCCGGAATACCTGCTGAAATTCTGGAATTCCGTAATTCTGGTCGTGCCCATCACGCTCTTTCAGCTTGTGCTGGCAGCATTCACCGCCTACGGTTTTTCGCGATGGCAGGGACGTATACGGGAGATTATCTTCTTTACTTATATTATATTGATGCTCATGCCCTATCAGGTCACACTCGTACCGAACTATCTGGTTTCCGAGTATCTGGGCATCCTTGGTACACGCTGGGCAATCATTCTGCCGGGTATCTTTTCACCGTTCAGCGTTTATCTGCTGACCAAGGTCATGCGCCGTATTCCCAAGGCGTACTATGAAGCGGCGCGTCTGGACGGCGCAGGGGAGTTTCAGATTTTCTGGAATATCTGTCTGCCGCTGTCACGCTCTGCCATGCTGTCTGTCGGGCTTCTGGTATTCATCGACTACTGGAACATGGTGGAACAACCGCTGATTCTGCTGGAAAATGAAGCGGAATATCCGCTGTCCGTCTTTCTTTCACAAATCAATTCCGGCGATGTCGGACTTGCCTTTGCTGTTGCTGTGGTCTATATGATTCCGGCACTGCTGCTCTTTCTCTATGGTGAGGAATACCTCGTGGAGGGCATCACCTATTCCGGCGGTGTCAAGGGCTGATCGCAAGCAATACCATGGGTGCAGTGCTGCATCCATCATCTTCTGTATCATGGAGGGATACTCTTATGAATGAAACAACCAACAAGCGCAAAGAACGCATTAAAACCATACTCATCATCTTTCTGGCACTGCTGCTGGTGCTGACATTCTGCTCCAACACCATCCAGAATTACAGCCTGCCCATCGTTGCTGCACAGTATGCCGGTTATGGCACAGTTACAGAAGCAGTACGCTGCAACGGCATTGTGACTGCCAATCAGAATTATGACGTGACTGCCGAGGGAATGCGCAAGGTGGAATCCGTGGCTGTCAAGGTCGGCGAAGAAATCAAAGAGGGCGATGTACTGATGGTGCTTGCCGGTGCAGAGAGCACGGAGGAATATGAAGCAGCGCAGTCCGCACTGGATGCAGCAGAGCTTGCCTATCAGAAAGCACTCCTGACTGCGGCACCGGATTATGCGTCGCAGAATCAGGAGATTGCCAATGCCCGTGAGGATTTGCAGGCTGCCATCCGCGAGCTGAACGAAGCGCGTCACAGCGGCGGCATTACCACAGCACAGTACACACAGGCAGTGGCGGATGTTACCGAGCACACCAACCGCATTGCCAGGCTCTCCGCTGAGCAGGAGGCTGTGAAGGCTGGCGATTATGCCGCAGTTTCCGCAGAATATGCAGCACCCCTGTACGACCTTCAGGCAAATCTTGACCTGACCACAGCCGAGGCGGACGCTGCACAGGCAGCCTATGATGCCAAGGCAGCCGGACTGACGGTGGATTCTGCCGCACAGGCACAGGTGCTTGCAGGAATGGAGCGTACCGCATCCGAAGCGGAGCTTGCCTACAACCGCGCAAAAGAGGATTATGAAGCGAGCGAAGGCGATGTGCTGCTCAAGCGCGCGATGGAAGACGCACAGCTGGAATGGCAGTATGCCAAGGAGGATGTGCAGAAGGCAAAGGATGCATTGACAGCAATCACGGCACTTGAGCAGACACTTGCACAGATGAAGCCGGAGCTGGATGCAAAGCTGACTGCAAAATCTGCCGCACAGGATGCACTGGATGGTGCAGCAGCGGATATTTACGCACAGCTTGGCGATGCCATTGCCGCAGAAAATGCAGCCATGGAGGATGCAAACCGCATTGTCACCGCCTACCAGAACCAGACTCCTGTGGATATTCCGACACTGGAAGCACAGGTCAAGCAGCAGGAGAGAAGCTTGCAGGATATGCTGCTTGCGCTTGCAGAAACCAAGAAAAATGACGCATTGACGCAGGAAATGAACAATCTTGACTTACAGAGCCAGAGAACCGAAATCGAAAAGATGAAGGAAGAACTGGAAAAGATGAAGAAGGACGGCGGTACGCTGGAGGTTACAAGCAAGCATGACGGCGTTGTCAGCTCCATCAATTACGTTGCCGGCGATTCTGTAATGGACGGCGATACTCTCGCAACCATTATGCTCGTGGATTCCGGCTATACTCTGCAAGCCACCGTTACCGCAAGTCAGGCAAAGAAGCTGCATATTGGCATGGAAGCTGATATTACCAACGGCTACGGCTGGGGCATGAAAGCGATCCTTTCCGGTATCAAGACCGATACGCAGAACCCGACCGGTTCTGATAAGATCCTCAACTTTGATGTGGAGGGCGATGTCAATGCCGGTCAGTCCCTTTCCCTGTCCATCCGCTGCTCCAGCGCGAACTATGACTGCGTTGTGCCGTCGAGTGCTGTCATGGAGGACAAGGACGGTAAATTCGTTATGGTAGTCCATGCGAAAAATACCCCTCTGGGCAACCGTTACTATGCAAACCGCGTCAGCGTGGAGGTGCTTGCAACCGATGAGGTGAACAGTGCCGTTTCCGGTGATATTATGTCCTCTGATTTCGTCATCACCACCTCTGAAAAGCCCCTGAAGAACGGAATGCAAATCCGGATGGAGGACTGATTCCATGAAACTGAGCAAAAAACAGTGGCTCTGCGGCGGCGCAGCTCTGCTGTCGCTGGCAGTTTTCGGGGTTCTTACGGCAGTCAGCGCGTATCTGTCTGCTCTGCATGAAGCACAGAATGCGGCAAGCCGTTGGGAAATGGACGGGGATGTCCCCTATGTACAAATGAGTGCGTTCCTCACACAGGATGCATCCCTGACGAGTGACACGCTGCAATACATCCGCGAAACCGTGGACAGCTCCATGCGCACTGCCTCTTTGCAGGCACCGGAAGGCGCAAGACTGTGGTACGATGCCTACAGTACCCCCGTGGGCATTGAAATGGCAAGCGGAACCAAGCGATACGAAGCACAGGCGCAGGTCACAGCCGTGGGCGGTGATTTCTTCCTGCTCCACGCACCCAAGCTCCTTGACGGCAGTTTCCTGCTCGAATCCGACCTGATGAAGGATAGAGTGGTACTTGATGAAACCCTTGCATGGCAGCTGTTCGGCTCGCCCAATGTGGAGGGAATGCTGGTCACGATCAATCAGCGCACCTATCCGGTTGCCGGCGTTGTTGCCGCAGAGGATGACTATGCCTCCAGGAAGGCATACGGTGAAGTGCCGCGTATGTATATTCCCTTTGACCTCTATGCAGAATGGCAGGAGGAATATGGCGATACGGCAGTGATTTCCTGCTATGAAATGGTACTGCCAAGCCCCGTGCGCAATTACGGAAAAAATGCATTCATACAGGCAGTCGGTGCGGAGAACAATCCCACCATGCTGACCATGGAAAATTCCGCAAGGCATACCCTTGCCGGACGCTGGGCAAATCTGCGCAATCTGCATGATATGCTCGTGGTATCCAAGAATCTGGCATATCCCCATTGGGAAAATGCCGCAAGAATGATTGACTTTGACCTTGCAATGCTGCTTGCCGGACAAATTCTTTTCCTCATTTTTCCGGTGTACATCTTCCTTGTCCTGCTCTGGATGGGCTGGCGCAGGCTGGATGCATTTCTGACAGCAAAGCGGCTTGCTTATAAAAACAGAATCCGTTCATTGGTAAAGAACGAAGAATCCTGACCGTACGCCCCTCCATATGGAGGGGAACGGGACTGTATGCGGAATCACAGCAGCCACCGCTGCTTGATCAATGGGATGCAATGCATCTCAAATATAGAATCTGAAAGGTAAATGGCATATGAAAAGAACAACATTGCAGAAAACAACCGCCCTGCTCACAGCAGCTCTCACCGCAATTACACTGACCGGATGTGGTGGAATGAAACAGAACGGCAGTACATTGGATGTATCCTTTGATAATTCCTATTCCTCAAATGAAGTGCAGGCATCGGAATTCAACATTTCCACGATCATGTCGCTCGATACGAATCTCCTGCTGCTCGGTTATGACGCAGAATACAACCCCAAGGCTGGCATATATCAGGTCAGTGAAGATTCGATCCAGACAGCTGAAATGAAATATGCAAAAAATGCGAAGGACAACCGATACATTGATGTCATGGGCGCATATGCCAATGCAAGCGGCGGCTTTGATGTTCTTTACGATGACCATGAAATGGACGCTGACTGGAACATACTCAAAAACGTTTATTATGTAGAAAGCTACGATGCCAACGGCGAACTTGTTTCCGGCAAGGACGTGACAGAGAATATCGGCGATGAAGCAAGCTTCTACAATATCATTGCTGACAAGAACGGCAATCTCTTTGCCGTTGCATCCTCAGATGATGGAATGCAGTACATCACCGTGCGCGACAAGGATTTCAAAGAACGCGGCATTGTCGAGATGGACGTTCAATGGGTTGACCATCTGTTCTGTGCAGCCAACGGCAACGTCTATGTCAGCGGCTACAGCGATATGGGCGGAATGCTGTTCGGTCAGATCGATCCGGAAACCCTCACGCTTTCGGAAGTGGATGTAGAGGGTATGCCCGAATACTACAACGGCACATTCTCCGGCAACAGCGAGTATGATTTCTTCATGTACGATTACCAGGCAATCTGGGGTGTCAGCGTGGAAAACGGCACCTGCAAGGAAGTCCTCAACTGGATGAATTCCGATTTCACCAGCGATTATGTCAACGCCGTGGCAGCACTGCCCGATGGCAAATTCCTGACGATCATGTCTAACGGCGAGGAAGAGGGCACAACGCTCTGGAAGATGGAGCGTCGTTCCGAGGAAGAACTTAAGCAGATGGAAGTTATCAGTCTTGCTGCGATCAGCGGCAACATGAATCTGATTGATGCAGTCTGCAAATTCAACCGCAGCAACGACAAGCTCCGTATTGTTGTCAAGGATTATTACGATGGTATCGAAACCGAGAGCGAGGATGAGGATACCTATTTGCTCGCCCTTGAGGCATTCAAGAAAGACATGACCTCCGGTAAGGTTGCGGACATCATCTGCACAGACGGTCTGAACTTCGAGGCCTATGCCAATAAGGGCATGTTCGTTGACCTGTATGAGCTGATGGAAGCAGACGAGAGCTTCAACAAGGACGATTATTTTACAAACTTCTTTGAAACATTTGAATACAAGGATAAGCTACAGCGCATGGGCTTCGCCTTCACAGTCCAGACGCTTGCGGCAAAGACAAAGTATGTCGGCGAGAAGGAGGGCATTGCTCCTGCAGATTTCATGGAGCTTGTCAAGAATCCGCCCGAGGGTATGGAAGTATTCCCCAATATGACAAAGGACAGCCTGCTCTACACTGTTGTGGCAATGAACATGGACCAGTATGTGGATGCAGCCAATGCAACCTGCAATTTCAATACACCGGAATTTGTAGAGCTTCTGGAGCTGTGCGGGGCATATCCGTCCAGTGATGAACTGTATGACAGTATGGATGATGCAGACTGGCAGGAATTCTGGGAGAAAGAGGAACTTGCATTCCGCAATGATACGGCATTGTTCAAGGAAGTATATCTGGAAACTCCGACCAGAATGCATGAGCTGCTGGAGGGCGACTTCGGCGGTGAAGATATGACCTTGATCGGCTATCCGATGCAGGAGGAAAAGGGCAACGGCGGTATGTTCCAGACCGACTTTACCCTTGCAATTTCCAGCCAGTCGAAGTACCAGAAAGAAATCTGGGAGCTGTACAAGTACCTGCTCAGCGAAGAATGCCAGGACAAACTGGATTGGTATCTCCCCGTGAACAAGAAGTCCTATGAAAAGCAGGTAACAGAAACCCTCAACAACAAGGAAGAATATGCACAGTACTACTATCTTGCCAATGAGGAATTCAAGATTGGCTACCCGACACAGGAAGAAATGGACAGACTGACCGGCTATATCAGCGGTATCACCAACAGCTGGATTTATGATGCTACTGTTGTGACGGTAATTGAGGAGGAAGCACAGAAGTATTTTGCCGGCGACCAGAGTGCGGCACAGGCTGCGGAAATGATTCAGTCGCGCGTAGGTCTGTATATCAGCGAACAGTCCTAAGGCAATACCGCACAAATCGAGAGAAGCATATTTGTGCATTCCTACAAAGTTGATAAAAAGCTGTCAGGATTGACGGCGGTGATGTGTATTAAGGGCAAAGAGCGAATGCTTTTTGCCCTTATTTTTTTGACAGGAGGAGATACCATGAAAAAGAGAGTATTTTCCATGATACTGACCGCCGCCATTGCAGTGACAGGCATGACCGGCTGCGGCTTACAGAAAGAATACAAAGGTGCAACACTGGAACTGAACATGGACAATGCATGGCGCAGCGAGAAGCTCACAAAGGCAAGAGCAGGCTACAATTTCGTCCATGCATGGGACAATAATATCCTGCTCTCCCGTTCGGACAACCAGCGGACATTGCAGGAACGCTTTCAGTTTCTCAACACTGAAACAGGCGAATCCGTGGAATTTACAGCCAAGGCAGCCGAGGAACGGCAGAAAGCCTCCAATTTTATCGGATGCAGCAATGTTGTGGAATATCCTGACGGCACGGTCGGCATGATGATTTATGAAGTTGACCGCCGCGGAGAGGGCGTTGTGCGGTACTGCGTGGAGGTCTATGACGAGAATATGCAGTATCTGCGTTCCGTGGAAATTCCCGAAGCGGTGCATCAGAATGCCTATATTTATGCATGGATGGACAATCAGGGGAACTGGTACTGTGAAAAAGACGGCGGTCTGACCTGCTATAATCAGGATTTCGAGAAATACGGCGATATTTCCATTCCCGCGGGACTCTGGATAGAGGAGATGGCGTGTGGAAAAACGGATGGCACCATGTACGCAAGCGTTTGCAAGGATGACCCGAACGGCGGACAGTACTACGAAATCTACGAGGTCAGTGCCAAAGACCGCACCATGAACAGCACGGGTGTATTCAATACCAAGGAGAGCATTGAAAAACAGACAAGCCACAACAGCACCCGTGTTTACACGGTCGGCGATTTTTCGCATGGCGGCGGCGGTTATGATTTCTGCTGGAATACCGTGGATGGCATGTACGGCTACAAGGACGGCGAAGAAGTGCAGGCAATCAGCTGGGTGAATTCCGATTTCCCCATCGGCGGCGTGTCTGAGGCCTATTTCATGGAAAATGGTTCAGTTGTCGCCGTATCAAGCAATTTCACCTCCCCAGAATACTACCTCTGTACCCCTCGTTCACAGGAGGAAATGGAAGCTGTAAAGCTGATCAGCCTTTCCACCCTCGGACTCTATTCCGCGCTGGAAACCGCTGTTATTGACTATAACAAGGCAGAAAACGGCAGCCGTATTGTCGTGGTGGATTATAACCAGTACAACACCGATGAGGATAACACCCTCGGCAAGCAGACACTCTATGACGATATGCTTAACGGCATTGTAGCGGATTTGGTCTGCACGGACGGAATGCATTTCGAGAGTCTTGCAGGCAAGGGCTTGTTCGGCGACTGGTACGAGCTGATGGATGCGGATGAGAGCTTCTCCCGTGAGGAGTATTTGCAGAATTTCTTCCATGCCTATGAATATGACGACAAGCTCCAACGCCTTGCCGTGCAGTATTCGGTACATACCGCCATGGCAAAAACGCAGTTTACGCAGCAGGAGGGCATGAATCTGGAGGAATATCGGGAATGCCTGAGGAATCTTCCACAGGGCATGGATTTCTATGATTTTTCAAATCGTGCATGGATGCTGGATACCTATTTCAAGGACAATCTCAATGCCTATGTGGATGCGAAGAATGCAAAATGCTATTTCGATTCCGAGAGTTTTGCCTATATTCTGGGAAAATTCGGCACACTCCCGACAAGTGATGAAATTGGGGAGCTTGGCGAAGAATGGGCAGCACAGCGGATGCCAAGCTATCCGGAAAGTCATCTTGCATTTCAGGAAAACCGCGCATTTATCGAGGATGCAGTGTTCTGTCAGCCCATTGATTTTCGCAGATACAACCGTCTGACCTTCCACGATGAACCCGTCACCATGGTGGGCATTCCCATGGATTATGATGAGGGCAACGGCGGTCTGTTCCGTGCAGATTTTACCGTATCCGTCAATGCACAGTCCGAATACCGCGCGGAAATCTGGGATTTCATGAAGCATCTCTTGCAGGAGGAATACCAGAGCAGCCTGAACGATTCGTTCCCCGTGCATCTGGGGGCATTGGAAGCAAAGTATGACGAGGCAATGCACATGGTATCGGCAAAGGGCTATTTCGGCGTGAGTGAAGTGCCGATTGGCGAATCGAATGCCGAGGAAATGGGCAAACTGCGCACCTATTTGGAAGGCATCCAGACCGCGTATTATTACGATGAAACCATCTACAACATCCTTTGGGAGGAAACCGACAAATACCTTGCAGGCGACCAGACCGCAGAGGAATGCGGCAGAATGGTGCAGTCGAGGGTGTCCATCTATCTGAGTGAACAGAGTTAAGGAGGAATTTTTATGAAACGAACGATTGCATTCATCCTTTCTCTCATCCTGACAATCAGCTGCACAGCCTGCGGCACACAGAGTGAACAGATTGACAGGACGGACGAAACCGGTACGACCGGTGATATCATCATTGACGAGAACGGTGGAATTTCCGGCGACATCCTTTACAATTCCTACCGCGTCAAGGCATCCCCCGAACTCATGCCGAATATGGTAGACGGTGTTGCTGTGGGGAAATATGTGTTTCAGAGTTACGTTGATGATACCTACCATAATATGATGACATCATGGTATGACACGGAAACCATGGAAACAGGCGAGCTGTTGGCAAGCTGTGCCAAGGACAAGGTGGCAAGCCATAACCACAGCCAGTATATCCTCAGATGGCATGACGGCAGAATTGCACTCCTCTGCACGACCACAGCGAATGTTGACGAGTACACAACAGAAATTGTCGGCAGCTGCATTGAACTGTATGACGAAAACCTGCAATATCAGGAAACCATCGAAATCCCTGAGGAAATATCAAACGGCAATTTCCTCAATAACAGACGCTTCAGCGTGGACGCGGAGGGCAATTATTACCTGTTTACTTTCGATTCGCAGACACAGGCGCAAACCCTTGAATGCTACAACAAGGATTTTGAGCATTACGGCAATATCAACTACCCGACCAATCTCATGGTATCGGGATTGTTCCAAGGCGTAAACGGGGAAGTTTATTTAAGCCTTGCACAGGAGGGTTACAAGTATTCGGGTACGGAATATTACAAAATCTACCATCTGGATGCCAAAGACCGCACCTGCACCGAATTTGCAAAGCCCGTAGCCCCTGAGGGATGGGTAGGGCCGAGCTTCTGCGGCGGCTTCGGGGACTATGATTTCTTCTACTGCGACAGCTACGGCATCTACGGCGTATCCCAAAGCGGCACGACCTGCGTGGTCAATTTCATCAACTCCGACATTCCCGTTGGCTCTGTCCTGAGCTTCAGCCCTTTGGAAAACGGCGATTTCCACATCCATACCATGGACACCGATGACTACTACGACCAGCAGTATTCCGTCATCACCCAGCGCACCCCCGAAGAATTCGAGAATACCGAGCTTGTCACTCTCTCCACGGTAGGGATGTACGATTCACTCGAAGAGATTGTCATCAACTTCAACCGGCAGGAATCGGGAGTCCGCATTATTTTGCAGGATTATGCAAATTACAACACGCCGGAAGATGATACCCTCGGTCATGCGAAAATGCGCGAAGATATGCTGGACGGCATTTTAGCGGATATGGTCTGCACAGATGGTCTGAATTTCGAGAGCCTTGCAGGAAAGGGACTGTTTGCGGACTGGTACGACCTGATGGACGCGGACGAGGAATTCAATCGCGGCGACTATCTGGAAAACTATTTCGAGAGTATGGAATACGGCGGAAAACTTCAGAAAATGGGCGTTTCCTTCCATCTCATGACTGCCGTAGCCAAGACGGAATTTGCCGGTGACAAGCAGGGAAGGACTCTTGCGGAATTTATGGCACAGCCCCTTGCGGAGAATATGAACCTGTTCCACTTCTACAATCAGGATTATGCCATGCAGTTCTGGTTCAATGCCGCACAGGCAAGTTTCATTGACCGCAAGAATGCACGGTGCTATTTCGATACCCCCGAATTTGTGCAGCTTCTCGAAATGCTGAAAGCCTGCTCCACGGATGAATACGGCGGCATCTGGACACCCACCCTCATCGGCGAACAGCCGCCCGTGGACAGCATGGCATTTCAGGAAAACCGTGCGCTGGTGGATTTCATCACCATCACGCGCCCCATCGACTACCACAACACCCTGCGCACTGTATTCGATGACGCACCCCTGACCATCATCGGATATCCGACCGCAGAGGAAAATGCCGGCGGCGGTGTGTTCCGCAGCGACTTCACGCTGTCCGTCAATGCACAGTCCGAGAAAAAGGACGCGGTATGGGCATTTATGAAGTACCTGTTGTCGGAGAAATACCAGAAGAAGTGCAACGGTCCCATGCCCATCCACAAGGGAATTCTGCAAGAGAAACTCACCCTTGCCACCAAGCTTGTGGGCGAGAGGACGTGGTTCAATGATACAGTGGTGAATGTCGGCGCGGCATCCCCCGAAAGCATGGATATGCTCTCTGCCTACATTGATACCGTGAATACTTCCTATTACTGTGACGCGACCGTGGAACAGGTTTTGCAGGAGGAAACGGAAATGTTCCTTGCCGGCGACCAGACCGCGCAGCAGGCGGCGAAGATGATGCAGTCGAGAATCAGCTTGTACCTGAGTGAGCAGAGCTAAATAAGGAGGATTCATATGAAAACGAGAAAATTATTCGCACTGACAATTTCCCTCATCATGGGAATGACGAGCCTCACCGGATGCGGCATGGGGGGATTCCAGAAAGAAAAGAACGGCGCAACGCTCGAATTATCCATGGACAATTCGTGGAAAAGCACCCCAGCCCTCCAGAGCGTATCCCATGATCCCCATTTTTCCGTGGGAGCGCATGTCCTTTGCAGTAAGGTCATGCCCTATACAGGGGAACGGGAATATTGCTGGATTGACCCGATTACTAAGGAAAATACCCGATTTTTACCGAAATGCGCGGAAAACCTCGAACAGCTCGAACGCCTTGATAGTTCCCCCATCAAGTTCCATGACGGCACATTCGGCATTATCTGCTTGATTTACAAGGGATTGGGCGGCGGTGAAATCGAGATCCACCGTCGCTGCATGGAAGTCTATGACGAGGATCTTACCCTCATCGAAACCGTAGAGCTGCCCGATGAGATGTTCGATATGGTGTATGCCGATGCGAGTAAAATCTGTACCGACAAGGACGGCAACTGGTATGTTGTACAGCCCGACCCCGAACAGAATTACAAGGAGGTTGTGCATTGCTATCAGTTCAAGGACGGAAAATTCCTCGAATACGGCGTTGCTGAAACCGAGGACGAATATTTCAGGTACATGTTTACCACAGCGGATGGCACGGTGCACATCGTCTACCACAATTTCGATCATGACGACAATTACTATGATAAAGTCTACAAGCTCGATGCCGTCAACCATTCCGCTGAACGCGTCTACCTTGCAGTTGGCGGTGAAGCCTATCAGTATGCTGCGGGAATGAACGGCTATGATTTTTTCTACATCAACAGCAACGGTCTGTACGGTGTCAAGGGATCGGAGCAAATCCAGCTTGTCAACTGGATCAACTCCGATTTCATGCCCTATCATGTGCAGAGTTTCATCCCCATGGAGGATGGCAATTTTATTGTCGGGGATGGAAATGATGGTTTTTCCTACATCACCCCCCGTTCACAGGAAGAAATCGACAATACCAAGCTCATCAGCATGGCGGCGGTGGATCTGTCGGGCAGCCTGCTTGAAGCTGTGATGGACTATAACCGCGAGGATAACGGCTACCGCTTTGTTGTCAAGGATTACGGCGAATACAGCACCACCGAGGAGCCGTACAAGGGTTACGAGGTCATGAAGGATGACATGTTAAACGGCATTGTCGCCGACCTCATCTGTACGGACGGCGTGAATTTCGAGAGCCTTGCGAGCAAGGGATTGTTTGCGGACTGGTATACGCTCATGGATGCGGACGAGGAATTCCACAGGGAGGATTACTACGAGAATTTCTTTGAAGCCTACGAATATAGGGGGAAACTCTGCCGCCTTGGTATCAATTTCACCGTCATGACGAATACTGCAAAGACGGAATTTGTCGGCGAAGAACAGGGGCAATCCCTCGCACAGCAATTGGACATCCCCTTGCAGGACGGAATGCAGCGGTTTGTCTGCCAGCCTGCGGAACAACTGGTAGAACCGTGGATGCGCAGATACCAGACGGGCATCATCAACCGTGATACTGCCGAGTGCTATTTTGATTCCCCCGATTTTGTCAAGCTTCTGGAGGAGCTGAACAGCATTCCGCAGGGCGATGCATTCTACAGCTCCGAGGGGGAAGTATGGATAACGGATGAGGGCGGTAATTTCATGCCGCAGGAATACGGAATAAACTGGAGGGAAAACCGCGTCCTCTACAATGATATGACACTCAGCGAGCCGATGAACATCCGCACACTGCGGCGCATGTATTTCGGTGACGAGGACATTACCCTGACGGGCTATCCGATGGTCATTGACGAGGGCAACGGCGGCGTGTTTAATACGGAATTCACCGTGTCCATCAATGCGCAGTCCAAGGAGCAGGAGGCGATCTGGGATATGATAAAATACCTGCTTTCCGAGGATTATCAGAGAAAAATGCGCTTTACGCTCCCTGTGAACAGGGCGGCAATGGAGAAGAAAATTGACATTGACGAGCACAATGTCACCTTTGCGGCATTCGGAGAGGTGTTCATTGGCGAGCTGGAAAGCTGGGAATCGGATATTTTCCGCGATTACATCGAGGGTATTCGCACTTGCTATTATTACGATTACAAGGTACATGACATTCTCATGGAGGAGGCAGAAAAGATGCTTGCCGGCGACCAGAGTCCGCAGGAATGCGCGGACATGATGCAGAGCCGCGTGAGCATTTACCTGAGTGAGCAGTCATAATGTACAAATACAGCGGCGTTTTTTATGCAGTATTGCCTTAGAGCCACAGCACAGAAAGGATGTTTTTATGAGAAGAACAAGACGATTCGCACTGATATTATCCCTTATCATGGGCATTTCCACCCTCACCGGATGCGGCAGCTTACAGAAAGAAGGCGAAACCCTCAACCTTTCCATGGACAATTCATGGGCAACGGAGCAATACCTCAAGAATTTCCGCTACAGCATCAAATACACACAGGGCAAGTACCTGTTCTGTGCGGAGCGCAATAACGCAACGCAGGAATACCATTACTGCCGCTTCGATATGGAAACGGGCGAGATGCTCGAATTTGAATCCCCCTTTGAACATAGTGTGGAATATACTGCCCCTGAACGGCTCGAATCCATCGTAACGGAGCTGCCCGACGGCAGGTTTGCCATTCGTCATAAGGTCGTGCAGGGTGTCGGAGGCGGTGCAACGGAAACCCACCGGCAGGTGCTGGAAATCTTCGATGAGAATATGAATGCCGTGGAGCTTGTTGAAATACCGACTAAATTCGGAGAGCTTGACATCGAGGAGCAGCAGGACAGGATGTACTATGGCACGATGGACGGAAAAGGGAACTGGGTTTTCTACAATTACAATTCCCATGAGGGTGAGCTGACGCTGGAGAGCTTTGACAGCGAATATCACTATCTCGGCGATATTTCCTTTACACTGCCACAGCGGGAACATTTTACAACCCCCGCCATTTTTCAGGATGCGGACGGCAATCTCTGCATGAGCATTCTCTGCGGCAGTTTTGGCGAATCTTATGAAAAAATCTACCGCCTCGATGCAGAAAAACGCACCTGCGAGGATACGGGCGTGATTATCGCCGAAGAGGAGAATGACACTGCATCGGGCTATATCGCAGGTACGAACGGCTATGAATACTACTACTGCACCAATTCCGGCTTATACGGTGTCAAGGGTAAGGAAAAGGTGAAAGTAATCGACTGGGTGAATTCCGATTTCCTGCCCGGTACAATCCGAAGCTGTCTGCCCCTCGATGATGGGCGGTTCATCCTTTACAAGGAAAGGGATTCCTATCTTGCACAGCCCCGTTCACAGGAGGAAATCGACAGCACCACCATCATCAGCCTTGCAACTGTGACCTATTCCGAGGATATGCTCAAAGCGATCATGGACTACAACCGCGAGGAAAGCGGCTACCGCATCATGGTCAAGGACTACAGCGAATACAACACTGTCGAAGAACCGAATCTTGGCTATGATACGATGAAACAGGACATGCTCGATGGTAAAGTTGCTGATATTATCTGTCCGGACGGCGTGAATTTCGAGAGCCTTGCGGGCAAGGGGCTTTTTGCGGACTGGTATGATTTTATGGACAAGGACGAGGAATTCAGCCGTGACAAGTACCTGCAAAATTATTTTGAAACGATGGAAACGGATGACAAACTTCTGCGGCTGGGCTTTTCCTATGTGATCGAAACCGGAACGGCAAAGACGGAGCTTGCAGGGGAGGAGCAGGGAATCAGTCTTGGGGATATGCTCGCTCTTTCGCAGGAAACCGGCATTGACATGTTCGACCTTTCGCCTCAGATGGATTTTGCAGGCATGTGGATGCGCAATTTGCAGACGGGCTGTATTGACCGGAAGAATGCAGTCTGCTGTTTCAATTCCCCCCAGATGGTGGAATTCCTCGAATTTGTCAGCACACTGGAAGCTGACTGGGATGCAATGGAGCTTGCACGGGAAAGCGGCAAATACACAAGCGGCAAAACCGGCTATCCCTATCGGGAAAACTGCATCCTGTTCAATATTGAGCCGATCAAACAGCCCATCGACATCCGTGCTATCCGGCGGTATACATTCTACGATGCGGATATTACCCTGACGGGCTATCCCATGGTGGAGGATGCAGGCAACGGCGGTATTTTCTCGCCCGTGTTCACCATCTGCATCAATGCGCAGTCCACTGAACAGGAGGCAGTCTGGGATTTCATGAAATTCTTCCTCACCGAGGACTACCAGAAGCATCTGACCGAATCCATGCCCATCCATAAGAACGCGCTCGAATACAAGTACGAAGAAGCCGAGAGCATGGTGACTGCCACAGCAGGCGGCATGATCAGTCCGACATTCATCGGGGAACTCGAAAGCTGGGAATCCGACATTCTGCGTGACTACATCAGCGGCATCCGCACCTGCGCGTATTACGATTACACCGTGCAGGACATTCTTATGGAGGAAGTCGAAAAATTCCTTGCCGGCGACCAGACCGCACAGGAATGCGCGGACATGATGCAGAGCCGCGTGACGATTTATCTGAGTGAGCAGTCATAATGTACAAATACAGCGGCGTTTTTTATGCAGTATTGCCTTAGAGCCACAGCACAGAAAGGATGATTTTATGAGAAGAACAAAACATATTGCACTGGCATTATCCCTTATCATGGGCATTTCCACGTTCTCTGCCTGTGGTATGGGGGGATTGCAGAAAGAATACGAGGGCGCAACGCTCGAACTCGATTTGTCCAATTCCTACCGTTCCGCGCTGATTCTGGAGGGAAAAGCGGACAACATCTTCACGGCAAGCGGTGACTGCTTGCTTTACAACTACTATGACAACTCCAAAAGAGACCTTGAAATCGGGCTTTACAATGCGAAAACGCAGGAAAAACAGATATTTGCGACCCCCTTTTACAAAAATCGTGAAAGCGGCAGGGCCATCAGCATCGGCACTGTCACCCCCTATGAGGACGGCTATGCCATCATCTACAACAAGCACAGCACGGGCGTGAACAGTTCGGGGGATACAGCAGTGGAGCATACTGCGGAATTGTATGACAGCAGCCTGAATCTGACCGATACCGTTTCCATCCCAGAGGGCTTTGCACAGAACACCTCGTTATGGAAAGAAAAAATCTGCACGGATGCAGCAGGCAATTGGTATGTCTTTTCCTACGAAAGCCCGGACCAAGGCTTGAATCCGAAGCTTGAAGCATACAACAAGGATTTTCAGAGATACGGCACGATTTCCATCCCGAACGGCTTCCGTTTCGGCAGCCTTATCTCAGGCGGTGACGGCAATGCCTATGCCCTGCTCTGGAAAGAGGACATGGCGGACTGGGTGCAGGCGGTCAGACTTTCAGCAGAGGAAAAGAGCTGCGAGGAAATCGGCAGCCCCCTCAAAGGTTCTTCCATCAACAGCTATGGCGTAACAGGAACGGGGGAGTATGATTTCTACTATTCCGACCAGTACGGACTGCGTGGCTGGAATGACGGCGAATGCACAGAAATCGTCAGCTGGATCAACTCCGACTTTGCCGATGTTTACGAATTCTGCCCCGTCATGGGCGATCAGTTTGCCGTGAAAGTATACCCGATGGGCAGAGCACCTGAAACATGGCTTTTGCAAAAACGCACACAGGAGGAAATCGACAACACGCAATGCATCAGCCTTGCCGTGCTCTATCTCCCTGCGAATCTGCGTGAAGCGGTGATGAACTTCAATCGCACCAACGAGGGCAAACGCATTATGATTCATGACTACGCCGTTTATAACAATGCCGAAAACGAATACGAGGGCGGCATGATGCAGTTCAAGCAGGATATGCTCGACGGCATCGTTGCGGACATCATCTGCGCGGATTCTCTCCAGTTCGACAGCCTTGCCAATAAGGGGATGTTCGCCGATTGGTATCAGTTCATGAAGAATGACGAGGACTTCAACAAGGCTGACTACCTTGAAAATTATTTTGAAGCCTACGAAACCAACGGCAGATTGCAGCGGCTCGGTGCGTCATTCACCATCAATACAGCAGCGGCAAAATCGCAGTATGTCGGCACGGAACAGGGTATCAGCGCATCGGAATTGATGGCTCTGCGCGACACGCTCCCAGAGGGGATGATGCTGTACGGGCTTTTCAATAAGTCGTTCATGATTGAGAATTATTTCTACAACACCCAGAGCTGCTTTGTCAACCGCAAGACGGGCAGCTGTGCATTCGATACCCCCGAATTTGCGGCAATTCTGCAAATGTTCAAGGACTACCCCGAAATGGGTGCAGCGGGCTTCCGTGCCGTGCAGAATGACGAGATCCTGCTGTATGAATACGGACTCAATCAGCCCATTGCCTACCATGCGCTGAAAAGCGTGGTATTCCCAGAGGATGACATGACGCTTGTCGGCTATCCCGTCCCCGATGGGATGGAGGGCAACGGCGGCGTGTTCTATACAGATTACACGATTTCTGTCAATTCCCAGTCGAAGTATCAGGACATTGTATGGGGATTTGTCAAGCATATGCTGTCCGAGGAATACCAGAAGAAACTGACCAATGCCATGCCCATTCACAAAGCGGCGTTGGAGGAGGATCTGCTTGCAGCTACCAAGCAGTCCTATCAGCCGATGTTTTTTGAAACGGGGGAAGTCGATGTCGGTGCGGCAACCGAGGCAGAAATGGAGGAGCTGTATGCTTATATCCAGAACATCCGCACATGCTGGTACTACGATGAAACCGTGTACAACATCCTCATGGAGGAAATGGGGATGGTACTTGCCGGCGACCAGACACCTGAAGAAGCGGCAAAAATGATACAGTCCAGAGCAAGTATTTATCTTAGTGAACAATCCTGAGCAGCAACAAAAAAGCGCACCCAAAAGAAAGGATGATGCATATGAAAAAAACAAAGCTTCCCGCACTGATGCTTTCTCTTCTTATGGGAATGACGACTCTTTCTGCCTGTTCCATCGGCGGCTTGCAGAAAGAACTCACATTCCCCGAAATCCCCTTTGAAAACGCCTACCACACAGAAGCCATCACAGGTGTATGGAACTGGAACCTCATGGATACTGTCGGGGAGAATGCATTCTTCGTCAAGTACAAGAACCCAAGACAGCCGAACACTGTGAAAATCCTTGTGTACAATACGAAAACGGGGAAATCCACGGAATTTGAACCTGCCATCAACAAGGAGCTACAAGCCGCCGTCAATTATGCAGTGGCGTATATGGTCCTTGACAGGGGCGAGGGAAAAACGGGCATTGTCTGCACGGAATTTGTGTATGATATGAACAGCGGCACGGAAACCACCGTCCGTCGCTGTATCGAGGTCTATGACGAGAACTGGGAGCTTCTGGAGGTTGAGGAAATCCCAGAGGATTTCGCCCTGAATCAGACGCTCGGAATGCAGTGGAGCAGGCGATGCACCATTACAGACGCACAGGGCAATTGGTATCACTGCGACCTCAGTCAGTCCACCATTCACACCTATAACGATCACTACCAGAAATACGGCGAAATCCCCCTGACAAACCCCGAAGAAGCCATCTCCAGCATGGTCAGGGGCAGTGATGGTGCAGTCTATGTGCTGACGCATTTCTGGGATGCAATGAGCAGGGAGCAGATCACCCACCTCTACCGACTCGATGCCGAAAACCGCACGGCGCAGGAAATCAATCTGAACAAGCTCCCCGACATCAACGCACTCAGTTCGTTCCCCCTTGTCAATGGCAGCGGTGATTATCTCTTTTACTACATCACTTCTGAACACCTGTACGGCATGACAGCGGACGGCAATGCAGAAGAAGTCATTCACTGGAACAATTCTGATTTTGTCCGCAATACCGTTGTCCAGTGCCTTCCTCTTCCCGATGGTAGATTCCTCCTCGGCGAATGCACCAGTAATACAGGCGGTATGTCGAGCGACACGTTCTATGTCGCACAGCCGCGCACAGCGGAGGAATCTGCCGAAACGGAATTCCTCACTCTTGCCGCCGTGGATTTGTCCGCAGGACTCGAAGAAGCCGTCCTCGATTACAACAAGCAGAACACAGGATGGCGCATTATGATGGTGGATTATCCCGATGCGCAGGCAATGAAAACGGATTTGCTCAGCGGAGTCGTTGCGGATATTATCTGCACGGAAAACCTGCATTTTGAGAATTTAGCGTCCAAGGACTTGTTTGCCGATTGGTATCCCCTCATGGATGCGGACGAGGAATTCTGCCGTGAAGACTACCTCCCGAATTTCTTTGAAGCCCTCGAATATGACGGCAAACTGCTCCGCCTGACCTATGAGTATTCCATAGAAACCTATTTTGCAAAATCCGCATTTGCACCATTGGAATCCTACAATACCGCCGATTATGTGGAATTGGTGGAAAACAGCGAAATTGATATACAGCCCTACATCGGGAAACATAACGTGGCAGACTCGTATCTGTACAGCATTTCCGATGCCTTTGTCAACTGGCAGACGGGCGAATGCAGGTTTGATTCTCCCGAATTTGTCCGGCTGCTCGAATGGACGAACGATCTCCCCGAAAACCGCGATGAAATCGGCGGCAGTCTTGAAAGTTACGACAAACTATTCCTGAATGACGATGCCCTCCTGCGGCAGTCAAGAATCTATCAGCCCATCCGCTGGCATATCATCAAAAGGGCATATTTCAAGGATGCAGACATCACCCCTGTCGGTGTTCCCATGTACGAGGGAACAAGCGGCAATGGCGGTACATTCCTTATCAATGACAGCGTATCCATCAATGCGCAGTCGGCGTACAAGGATGCTGCATGGGATTTCATGAAATACCTGCTGTCTGCGGATTATCAGAAAGGGTTGAGCGATACCATGCCCATTCATATGGGGGTACTGGATGAGAAACTGGAGCTTGCCACGAAAATGAACGCTGCCGCTGTCACCTACACGGACATGACGACCGTCAATGTCGGTGCGGCAACGCAGGAGAGCATGGACGAACTGCGCAGCTATATCAGCGGAATTTCCAGAGTGCGAATTGAACATGGCACGGATGCTCAGGCGAACGTCCATGCGATCCTCACCGAAGAACTACAGCGGTATTTCGCCGACGGCTGCACTGCACAGGAATGCGCACAGACAGTGCAGTCGAGGGTGAGTATTTATCTGGGGGAGCAGAGCTGATTGACAATATCCGTGAAATATGGTATACTATGTCGTGTTGACACTAAGCCTGACAACACATCTTTTCGGCAAAATTTCACACATCCTGCGCCCGAAAAGGTTTGACAGGCGACAGCCTGAAATTTCTGCTCGAAAATCTGCGTATCATTTTAGTGTCAACACTCCCTAATATGAAAATACAGTCACAGAGGAGGAACTGCATATGCAAGCTATCGAAAACATGCTCACAAGAAGAAGCGTCAGACAGTACAAGCCGGATATGGTGCCGCGCGACACCATCGAGCAGATTGTCAAAGCCGGTACTTATGCCGCAACCGGACGCAACAAGCAATCCCCCATCATCATCGCCGTGACTAACCGTGCACTGCGCGACAAGCTTTCCGCGATGAATGCTGCCATTATGGGCACGGACACTGACCCGTTCTACGGTGCACCGGTCGTGCTCATCGTCCTTGCAGACAAATCCGTCCCCACTTACCTCTATGACGGCAGCCTTGTCATGGGCAATCTCATGCTTGCCGCACATGCCTGCGGCGTGGATAGCTGCTGGATTCACCGTGCCAAGGAGGAATTTGCATCGGAGGAGGGCAAGCAGCTGCTCGCATCCCTCGGCATTACGGGCGATTATGAGGGAATCGGACACTGCATCCTCGGCTATGCGGAAACCGAACCGGCACCGGCTTCTCCTCGTAAGGATGATTACGTTTATTTTGTGGAATAAGGGCTGTGCGCGGCAATCGCAGTACTGCGGATAAACGGATAACCCCCGATTCTGGGAAAGAATCGGGGGTTTTTTCTTGGTCGGTGCGGTGGGTATTGTCCATGCTATATCCTTCGCTCCATCTGGAATTTCTATTTCCCCTCCGTCATCTCCCGATACATCCCCATTAACTCCGCCACGCACTCGCTCTCGGAGTTCAGCTTGCCCCAGAAGCCATAGGCTTCCATCACGGCACGGTCATTGAGCTGGTGGGCTTTGCGCAGTTCCGGCGGCATGACGGTTTCGTCGTAGAGGTCGGCGAGGGAGCAGTCGGGATACATCGCACGGGCATCGAGAATCATCTGTGCGGTTTTCTCGATTTTGGCTTTCTGTGCATCGGTGGGGGTGCACCATGGGAAGTTGTTGTAGACGATGTCTTTGGAGTAGCGGTAGTCGCTCTTTAATCTGCCTGCTACAACACGCATCCAAGCGTTATGAACATTAGAACTCAGTACACCAAATTCATAGAGTGTGCCGTTTGGAATGAGAAAAACAAGGTCACTTGCTATCGTATCTTTATCCATAAAACCTAATGGAATATATCTTCTTTTCCCTGATGAGGTTTTAGGAACAATAATATAGCCGGAATCGGGCTGAGCTATTTGACAAAATAGATGTCCTACTTTTCAATTCTAAAACTCATAATAGCAATGACGCTCTGCAAAGCAAGCGTCATGCGGTATGTCAAGCCTGATCGCGAAAAGAAAAGCTTCCGATCACTCGGAAGCTTTCAAATACGAACTGCGGCAGAGCTGTTTTATTCCGCCTGTTCTTTCAGGTATTCCATCGCCCATGTCAGTTCATAATCCTCGCCGTCAACAAAGATACGCTCTGCGGCTTCAGCGTCAAACGGAATGCGCACTTCCACCGGATTGCGGCTGATACGGTCGGGCGCAGTGTCGATATTCGGCACACCGTCTGCATTCAGAATCAGTCCGACCGGATAGCAAACAGTCACCACGCCGCCGGACAGCAGGCATTCGCCACCCGTTTCCTGATTGCAGCCGTTGGGATCAGTGATGCCGGCAAGTGTGACATTCGGCAGCTTGGAAAGATAGAGCGATGCGCCGTCACCGGCACTTGCACAATTATAATTCGTCAGTGCCACCGCGTGTAAATCGGCAAATTCGCCGTCACCCTTGATGTCATGATCGGAAACACAGATGTACTTGCCGTTTCTGCGGATGCCAAGTCCCTGACCGTACCAGTCCTCCTCCGTCAGGAGGCTCACCAGTGCACAGGCGATCTCATCCATTCCGCCCATATTATTGCGCAGTTCAATGACAAGGTACTCCATGCCCTGTGCCTTGAGATCGCGCAGCTTTTCACGGAACATCTCTCTTGCCCACGAATGTTCGCCCATGAGATAACTCAGAATATCCAGAAAACCACTATCTGTCACTTCTGCATTCAGCACCAGATAGCCGCATTTGTCATCCAGCATTTTTGCGCTGAAATTGCTCTCCAGAAATGCCTGCTGATCCTCTATTGTCTGGATTTCCGGCATACGGGAAAATGCAGCCTGTGCTTTCCGGATCGACTCCAGTTCACCGAGATCGGAAAGTGTTGCAGTCTTTTCCGTTCCGTCCGCATTTATGAACGTCACATCGACCGTATCACCGCCGAGCATTGCCAGTTCCATGGGAGCCAAGCGATCCGCATTGGCTTTTACAGGAAATCCCTGATCCTGTGTGTCTTCCAGAAGTGCCTGCGGGATGGGTTTGCCATTCCAATGGGTGATGATCGTGCCATCCGTAATGCCAAGCTTCTGAGCTTCCTCCGATGTGCAGACAGCGATTACATCGCCATTGTCCAGCTGCACCATCGAAAGCCCGTAATCATGGAATTTGACCTGCAACGGGTATTGCTCCGTATCAAAATCCGATGCTACAAAAATATGGCCGTCATGCAGTTCCCAGCAGAACATTCTCACAGCTTCACAGAATTTGGAAGGATTCTGTTCCTGTTCCGCTTCTTCGACAAGGGGCATATATTTTTCTTCCAGAGCTGTAAAGTCCACTTCTTTCCATTCCTTCAGCACATAATTTTCATCCATCTGCTGTGCAAGCGCGTGGAAGGATTCGGTATAACTCATCCGGGAGAAATTATAGAAATTCGGAGATGTTCCGCAGAAATAGAATCCGATCGCCACGGTCAGAATGCCCGTGATGGCGGATGTCACTGCGTAGCCGATCTTCCGCTTGGCAAAGGGAACCGGCAGGAGTGCCAGAAGCGGGAGCGCGTACAGGGGGATGAAAGAGATCAGTGCCGACATGCTGCCCGCCGCATAGATCACATAATGAACGACCGCTGTCAGAAGCGGCAGCAGGCAGAGCCACCGCCAGATCGTGAGCTTCTGCGGATCAGCCTTCCAGACGCGGTGCAGGATCGCCAGCACCAGTATCATAAGCAGAATGCCGACACACCAGACAATGTGCGTGGGATTTGCCATGTCAAATGCGTGATACAGTGAACCTAAAAATGTTTTCATCTTACTGTCTCCTTTGTCATGTGATCTGTTTCTTTTCCAAAACAATTACTGTACTCCATTATAATAGGCAGTGCGTTTTCAAACCGGATAGGCAATCCATGCCCACAGGCTAATTGTTCGGGCGACAGCTTCACGATCCGTTCGAGTGATCCTTTCATCAGACTCGGACTGACAGCGTGAGGTGTGATATCGGGACGTTTCCATAACGCTGTGAAAGCGTCACCGCAGTAAAGAACACCTTTGCTGTACACTCCGACAGACCCGTAGGTATGTCCCGGAAGAAGTACAATATCTGCATCAAAGCCAAGCTTCCGCAGAAGTTCTCCGTCCTGTCCGCCGAAATAGATGTCTGCATCGTAATGCGGACTTTTGAATATGCTGCCGTTTATCCATTGCGTGTAATTTCGGAAAATATACTTCGGCATTGTCGGCTGGACTCTCTGAGAAAGATAGTTCTGCCGCAGGTCTTTATCACGCTCGGAAAGCAATATTTTCGCACCTGCCTTTTGCAGTTTGGCTGCGTTCCAGTCATGGTCTGCATGAGCGTGAGTGAGAAGCACATATCTGATATCATATTGTCCGAGCCATTTGCGAAGCCCGTGCCATATATGAAACAACCCTGTGTCTATCAGAAGATCACCTTGATTTCCTCTCAGCACATAGCAGGTTATATCGCCCTGCGCATAGTAAAGGATCTCTCCGCATTTCCGAATCTCGTTTGTAACAATAGGAAACAGTATTTTTGAAATATTCATTTTGATTGCTCCCGTATACTTCATATGTGTGCTCTTGCAGAGTATCAATATGATCGGCTTTGTCTCTTACTTATACGTTTTTCATAATACCGCTCACTTTTGCAGATATATCCGCTTTCAGTTCCGGCTCATTTTCAAAGTATCCTCTCATCTTGAACAACATTTATGCGGTACGTCAAGCCTGATCGCGAAAAGAAAAGCTCCCGATCACTCGGAAGCTTTCATACGCGTCTGCCCTGTGCGGGCACGCACCTGTCAAGGTGTGACAAAATAGATGACACAGTTTTCAGTTTCCAAACTATCAATAGCAATGACGCTCTGCGAAGCAAGCGTCATGCGGTACACCGCACCGTTCCGCGTAAAAGAAAGCTCCCGATCACTCGGAAGCTTTCATACGCGTCTGCCCTGTGCGGGCACGCACCTGGCAGGGGCGGAAGGAATCGAACCCTCGTCAAAAGTTTTGGAGACTCCTATTCTACCGTTGAACTACGCCCCTATTATTTGCCGTATCGCTGACGACTTATATATTATACCACAGCTTTTTGTATTTGTCAAGCATTTTTTGAAATTTTTTGAAAAAAATTCGCGCCCCCAAAAATCCCACAGCATACCGCCATTATTCGCCGTCCTGCAATAACGCATACTGCTGTTGCACGCGCTGTGCCGCCTGTTCACGGAATGCCGGCGGCGAGAGAATCTCCACAACCGGCCCAAATCCCAGCAAGCGGATGAGCAGTTCCGTTTCCTCCTGCGTGTCGTACCAGAGCTGTACTGTGCAGCTTCTCCCTGCCTCGTCACGCTCCGCGTGTTTCTCATAGGACGCAAATTCCACCAGAAACCGTTCAATGCCGTTGCGCTCCTCCGATACGCGCACCTGCACCGGCTCGGCACACCGGCGGCTTGCAAATACGCGCGCAGTCATCCCCGTACATGCCATCCGTAGTCCGGTTCTGCGTATATTCCGGATGCGCCCGACATTCAGAACCCCTGCATTTCCCACACGCTCGCGCCGCATCTGACAGCAGTAAATCCGGAATTTGTCGTTTTTCTGGGAATATTCCAGCTTCAGCGGCAGGAATCTTCCGCGCAGCATCTTCCCCTTGCCCGAACAATACTCCACCGCCACGACCTCCTGCTGCCGGATGGCTTCGAGAACTGTCCGGAAATTTGCACGGTACTGCGCATCATCATAAGGATCACCGTCCTTGAAAATGTCAAAATACCGGAACACCTCCGGCAGATACAACGGCTGCACATCCCCAAGCTCCATCCTGAGTGCGGTAAGCTCCTCATCCGTCAGGAACAGCCGCATTCTTGCGTCCGACAGCTTCGTGCACAGCCAACGCTTCTGCAAAAGCGTCAGGTATTGCGGCGGCGCGTGGCGCGTGACGCGCCGGAATGTCCCGTCCTCCGCTTTCTGCAAAAGCCCCCAGCTTTCCGGCGTGTCCGGCAGCAGCTTTTGCGGCAGGAATAACAGGGAATCGCGGAACGCCTGCGCCTGTATGATTTGCCGGATATCCGCAGCCGTGACCTGCCCCCTTTGCAGGATGTGCTCCACAGTGCGAAAATACGCTCCGTATAATTCACTGAACAGCTCCATTGTCCCCCTCCTCACTCCGGTACATCCGGTGCATCCGTTCCACATCGCGCCGGAAACGCGATTCCTGCTCCGGTGCGCCTGTAATTGCCACGATCCGCCCGATGTAGGTTTTCACCCATTGCATCATCTCGTTCGGGTCGAACGCGGTGACGGTGTATGTGTACAGCATTCCGCCCTCATGCGTGACCTGTCCGGTGCGCTTCTCGCGCTGTAAACGCTCCAGAATATGCGGTTCACGCGCGGTATCAATGCGCATGGTAATGCGCACGGACTTTTTGTCGCTGCGGCTGCTGCCGAAAGAAACCCCGAAGCAGCGTTCTTTGTTTCTCTCGTAAATAGCACGGTATTCTGCGAAATTTTCACACGCGCCCCCATCCTTTACGCGCCGTATGTAATCAAGACGGAACGACAGAAGCCGTCCGGATTCCGGCAGATAGCCGATAAGATACCGCCGTCCGGTCTGCGCGGAGGCATGGATTTTCAGCGGAACGATGGTGCATTCCATCGGTTGGCTGCGGCGGTTGAGGTAGTGCAGGTTCACCATGCGCGCGCCGGCGATGGCATCGGTCAGGTGCAGGAGAATTTCGTCCTCAAGGATGTGCACAATGTAGTTGTGCTTCATCAGGAACACGTCATTGGACAGTCCGGCAGCTTTGAGCAGAGTATGCCCGACAAAGCCGAATTCCGGCAGGCAGGCAAAGAACCGCACGGCATCGGCAAGCGCAGGAATGGCTGAAAACAGGCGTTCTGGCGTTTGGGGAGTCAGGCGGTAGCGGATGATTTTCCCGTCACGCTCTGTCAGGAGCAGCCCTTCAGCGGCATATTCGCGGAGTTTTCCGCGCACGGTTTGTTCCTCGAACACTGCGCCGTAAGCAGTGGCGAGGGCTTCGGTGAGGCTGCGGATGCTGTGGGACTGACCGTCTGCGAGCAGGTCGAGGAGGAGAAAGTGCAGGCGGATGTCGTTGTCGGTGAAGCTTCGTGATTCCAGTGCACGGCAGAGGGGATTTTCCGCGATCCGTGCGCTGTTGAGGGTGATTGCCGCCTGTTTTCCGCGCTCGGTGGTGGCATAGCGCAGGTAATCGCCCAGCCAGCTTTCCACGCGCCGTTTTTCGTCATCGTAGGTACGCGCACTTTTCCGGTCAAAATCGCCGCGCACCTTGAAGCCGTAAATGAAGAATTCGCGCACATAATCGCGCGTTTTGTCGAAATTTTTAATCAGCTCCGAAAATCCACCCATGCCATACTCCTTTCTGGTTTCTATTATTATACCGCATTTTAACAAAAATTGCAAGTCTTAATAGATTCTGTGGAAAAGCTTGCTTTTTTTGTAGAAATATGGTATACTGTTGGTAGTGAATCAAAATTGGAATGGAGGGGTGGAAAATGGGATTGACTCCTGAAAAATCTACGGATGAAAGATGGAAATTTGCGTATGAATTGGCAATTTCGCTTCTTCCATCCGCAGTGAAGCTCATGGGATTACCAATTCTGGAAGAACCTGTAATCGAGATTTTGAAGGCTTTTGGCGTTAACAGTGTGGAGGAATTGTTCCGAAAAGAAACGCCAATTGAAAAGACAGCTGAGATTATTGAAAAAGCGGTGGAAGAACTTCTGAAAAATGGCTACGGATTTTTGGGAGATTTTTTCAAAAATAATGAGTTTGATTTTTCAAATGTAAAGCTTACAGCAGGTGCAGAGCCACTTGCAAAGTATTTATACGAGCGTTATGTCCTTGTAAACCCAACTTTTAACCAAGCGTTTTTAGAAGTGGTATATTCTTCTATGCACGATTTTTCCAAAGAATTATTGGAGAAAGTAGAAGAAAAAATAAAAAAAGTGCCAGTACTGCACACTTTCTGGAAATTAGAACACATTGACGGACTGGTTACTGACATACACGATGCCACCGTAAAAGCCATCAACCACAACGCCGACTACCGCAACAAATGGAACGAACGCTGCTGTCTGCACCGAACCCCAACCCACCCCCTTGTCACTCTGGAAACGATTTATGTCATGCCGGAAGTGCAGGTGGGCGAAGAACGCCTGAAAGTCGGCGACTGTGTTAAAGATTTTCTTGAAAATGATACGCAGCACATTCTCCTGCTCCTCGGTCACGGCGGCTATGGAAAGACAAGTTTTGTGGCACGAATGGCAGCAAAAACCGCTGAATATACGGACAGACCGCTGCATATTTTCCGGCTGCGTGAGTTTGCGGATGCAAAGGTAGACGAGCTGTACAAGCGTATTTCGGAGTTTTCGCAAAACAAGCTTGCAAGCAATGCCGTGCTTGTGTTCGATGGACTCGATGAATTGTGTATGGTCGGGGGAGGAAATGAAACGGAAAAATCCCTTGACCTGCTCACACAGCTCATGTTCTTCTTTGACCAGTCATCGAGCTATAAAATCATCATTACTTCACGCCCTGAATACATCAGCGCAGAAAAAGCATTGGAACGGCTGGAAAAGCTGAAAATTTCAGCAAAACGCTTTGTCAGCTATTGCTATGCGGCATTCAGCGAACGTCAGCGCGGCGAGCTGGTGGACAGCATCGAAAAAGCCGACCCTGCACTAAAAGGCAGTCTGGGCTGTGAACAAGTGCGAAAATTCGAAGATAAAAAAGACGATGGTTTTTTATTTGAAGATGATGCTAACAAAGGTGATGCCATCTATGGTTCTCCGTTCCTGCTTTACCTGATTTGTGCGGCGCATGAAAAGCTGACACCGGAATGCTTTGAGAACCGCTGGCTGTTGTTCCGCACGGTGTTCCATGACATCAACCCCCAGCCGGACTACAAGAAAATGCAAGAAAACACGACTGGTCGCGGCGCAGTGGCAATGGAGCATCTGGACAAGCTCTACCGCATCACCAGCCGCCTTGCCTATGAAATTTATAAAACCGGCTATAAAAAGCCGTATTTCCAGAAAGAGGAGGTTCTGAACGTCATTCGCGCTCTCTATCCGGATGAAACATCGGAACTGATTTCGGCTCTTGGGGACTGCTACGCCCTCTGCGCCTACTTCAAGCAGACGGAGAACGGCGCGGTGGAATTCGCCCACAACCATGTCCGCGACTTCTTCCTCTGTGAGTATATTTTGCAGGGGTTGGATGACTGCTATGCAGAGCGTCCGGAAATGTCGGCGGAGGAATGCGGAAAGAAAGTGGCGGATTGGCTGAGTGACAATTTCAGGTACGCAAGTACTGCAATAGAAACAGACGACTTCCTCCGACTGGCAGCAGAGCAGAAAATGCTTGCCTGCCCGAATGTGGCGCAGTGTTTCAAGGCGGACGAGCTGAAGTATGTGTTCAATGTGTTCTGTCATAATGGCGGTCTGCGTGAGTACCATGCCGATGCCATGCCCGTTGGTGCGCAGACGGCGGCAAAGTGTGCAATCTGGAATTCTGCATTCTTTCTGAAAAAACTGCTGCCGGAAACGGATGGCTTGATTCAGTGGTTCGATGTGGAGACGTTCAATCAGGGGGATCAGAGTATCATAGAGCAGATGCGTTTACGGCTGGAATATGCAGATCTGCGCGGTGCAAATCTGAGATTTGAAAATCTGAGCAATGCAGATCTGAGCAATGCAGATCTGAGCGATGCATATCTGAGTGGTGCAGATCTGAGCGGTGCAAAGCTGGACAATGCAGATCTGCGCGGTGCATATCTGATCGGTGCAAATCTGAGAACTGCAAATCTGAGAAATGCAAATCTGAGAGATGCATATCTGAGAGATGCATATCTGAGCGGTGCAGATTTGAGCGGTGCAGATTTGAGCGGTGCAGATCTGAGCGGTGCACGATACGACAACCGCACCATCTTCACCAACGTCACCCCCTCCAACTTCAAGCCCCAAAAAGCCGGCATGATAAAACGTTAACCGTCATCCTGCCCAACTCCTTTGTGAAATTTCCGTGAAAAATGCAGAATCCGTAGAACTTTAAGTTTATTTCAAGCCTTCTCCATTATAATGGGAGTATCAAATACAGCCGTGCAGAAAGGAGTGCGCGTATGGCAATCAGTACATTCCAGAGAAAGGAAATCAAATTCCTGCTCTCCCTCGAACAGTATGAAGCCCTGCTTCCGGAAATACATAAATACATGGACCCCGATAAATACTGCGTGGACGGCAGGGAATATGGCATCTACAATATCTACTACGATACGCCCGATGATTACCTCATCCGCGAATCCATCTCCAAGCCCTTTTATAAAGAGAAGATCCGCCTGCGCAGCTACTACTCCCCAGCTGCACCGGAGGACAGGGTGTTCCTCGAAATCAAAAAGAAAATCGGCGGTATCGTTACCAAACGCCGCGTGACGATGACGCTCGCCGAGGCAGATGCCTATATGTTCCTGCACAAAAAGCCCGTGGGTACGGAACAATACCTGCAAAAACAGATTTTCGCAGAGCTTGACGTGTTCCTCAGTAATTATCCGGTCGCGCCCAAGCAGTATATCAGCTACCAGCGCAGCGCGTTTTTCGGCAAGGATGACCACGATTTCCGGCTGACCTTTGACCGCGAAATCACGGAACGCCGCTATGATTTGTCACTCTCCCAGCCCAGCTACGGCGCACAGATTATTGCTCCGAACCAACGGCTGATGGAAGTGAAAATTGTCGGCGCAATGCCCCTGTGGCTCTCCCGAAAACTGGCAGAGCTGAAAATCTACAAAATCAGCTTTTCCAAATACGGCAAAGCATACCAGCGTTTTATCCGTAATCAGCTTTACGAGGAACGCATGAAGAACCAAAAGAAAGGAAGTATTCTGCATGTTTGATTCAATTCTGACCTATGACGCGATTTCCGGTTCCGTGGTGAATCTCACGGCGATGCAGTTCGTTATCTGCATTGTATCCTCCCTTGTGATTGGCTTCGGTATCAGCCTGCTCTACCTCATCACCCACCGCAAGGAGGGCTTTGCGCAGAGCTACGCGCTGACTGTTATCATGCTCTCGCCCATTGTTGCCATCCTGCTCATGCTCATCAGCACCACTGCAGGCGGTCTTGCCCTTGCAGGTGTATTCACCCTCTGCCGCTTCCGCAGCATTCCGGCAGACCCGAAGGATGTCAGCTACGTCTTTCTTTCCATGGCAAGCGGCGTTATCTGCGGTAAGGGCTATGTCGCAATCGCGTTCATTTTCTTCATCCTGCTGGCGGCTGTGATGTATCTGCTGTATATCACCAATTACGCTGCCCCCAAGGCTTGCGATATGACGCTGAAAATCTCCATTCCGGAGAATCTCAATTACGAAGGACTCTTTGACGCGGTACTCAACAAGTACACCACAAGCTGGAAACTGCGCAGAGTCAAGACCACGAATTTCGGATCGATGTTTGACTGCATTTACAGCATCCAGCTGCCGAACAATGTTGAGCAGAAAAAATTCCTTGACGAGCTGCGTACCCTCAACGGCAACATGACCATTACCCTGACCATGTTCCGCTATGAGGATAAGATTTACGAGAAGTAATGAAAGGACAGCTCTAAAATGTGAATTGAAACCTTCCGAATGACCGGCTGATTCTGTCGGTCATTTCGGCATATCTGTAAGAGAAAGGAAACTGGCTATGGATTATAGGAAAAAGTATCTCTCTCTGTTTTTGGTGCTTGCACTTTGCAGCGGACTTGCCGGCTGCGGCAGTGCGCAGGAGGAAACGCTTTCGCAGGAAACCACCACCACTGTACAGGAGGAGGATGACGCAAATCCGGAGGATTATCTGAACGAAACGGACGACCCCGATGACGATAAGCCTATCAATCCCGATGAAATCGTCCTCGGCGGACAGGAAACCACGCAGACTGCGAAGTCCACGACCGCTGCGGCAACCACGGGCGCGGCAACTACGGCACAGTCCGGCACACAGGCAGGCACTACCGCAGCTGCCACGGATGCACAGGAGCAGACGGAAGCTGCCACACAGCCGCAGTCCACACAGGCAGCTGCACAGCAGCCTGCATCCTCCACTGCAAAGTCTGCTGCACAGACCACCAAGGCAACGACACAGACCACCAAGGCAACCACACAGCCCGCAACCCAGCCGCCCACGGAGCCTCCGACGGAGCCGCCCACACAGCCTGTCGATCCGGAGGATGTGGTAATGGCAATGATCGACCTGAGCAGCATGGGCATTGAGGGGGCAGGTGCGGCAGTTAACGGCAATGTGATTTCGATTACACAGGCAGGGACATACATTGTCGGCGGTGTGCTGTCCGATGGCATGATTGAGGTCAACACCACGGAAAAGGTGAAGCTCAAGCTCAACGGCGCGGACATTACCAATTCCACAGGGCCGGCGGTTCTGGTGACGGATGCCAAGCGTCTGACCATGACGCTCATTGAGGGGACAGTCAATTCCCTGACGGGCGGCAGCGAGGTGGAGGAGGGTGCAATTTTCACCAATGACACGCTGGAAATCAAGGGTGCAGGTACGCTCTATGTCAACGGCACAGCGCGGCATGGCATTTCCAGTGACGACGATATTGTCATCAAGAATGGTGATATTTACGTCAACGCGCTCAAAACCGGCATCATGGCGAATGATGATATTACCGTCAGCGGCGGAACGCTGCATGTGACGGGCGGCACGAACGGCATGAAGTCCAAGGGGACAATGCACATTGCCGGCGGCACGCTCTGGGTAACGGGCGGCCCGAAGGAAACGAAAAGCGGCTTGTATTCCGAGACCACGTTCACGGTGACGGGCGGTTATATTTACGTTATCGGCTGTGACGCAACTGCTCCCGACCCAAGCACCTCCACGCAGAATGCACTTGCAGTGAAGTTTGTACCCTCACTGGCAGGCGGCAGCACGGCAAGCATCAGCAGCGGCGGTGCGGTACTGTTTGACGCATATTCGGACATGGCATACAATACAGTTTTTGTCTGCACACCGGACATCTGGGACGGCATGGAATTCCAGGTGACTGCCAACGGCGCGGACTGCGGTGTTTACACGACTGCCGGAATGATGACGGCGGTGAGTGTGAATCCAGCATAATGATTCCCCGTTCTGTCGGCTTCTATATGAAGCGGCAGGACGGGCTTTTTGTTTTTTCATACTAATCCTTCAAACTCCAACAGACAATTGAAGTTTTCAGTCTGTCGAAAAACGATCCTCTTATGCCGGAGGCAATGGAAAAGTTTTTGGTCGAGCTTTTTTCAAAAAGCTCGTGGGTGTCCAGAGGGCAACGCCCTCTGGTCGCGCACCGCAGTGCGCGAAATCTCTTTAAGCCGTCGCTTTTTGGGAGAGCGCAGGGGGTGGGGCAAATGAAAAGTTGTCGATAGTATCAATATTCGGATTCTGAAAAATATTTGATAGTTTATTCGCTAACCTATTGACATTCCACCCCACATATGCTACAATATAAAAATGAGAACGATTTTCATTTTCTGTTTGGAGGGATATGAATGAAGCAAAGCTCCGGCTATAAGACCAAGCAAAAAGAACAGGTCATGCAATATCTGACGGCACATCCTGCCCAGCATGTCACTGCACAGGATATTGCACGGCATCTGTCCGATTCCGGAACACCTGTAGGAACGGCGACCATTTACCGCTTTCTTGACCATCTCGTGTCCGATGGCGTTCTGCGCAAATATACCATCGACAGCCGAACAGGGGCTTGCTATGAGTACCTGCCCCATTCGGAGGAGTGCAGCAGGCACTTCCATCTGAAATGTATGCAGTGCGACCGACTCTACCATATTACCTGCGACCACCTGTCCGGACTGGACAGCCATATCCTCGAACATCATGGTTTTGCTGTGGACCACTCCAAAACAGTGCTCTACGGCATTTGTGAAAGCTGTCGGGAGGCGCAGGCATGAGGCGGCTTGCAGCGTTCCTGACTGCCGGACTGCTCCTGTGTACCACCGGCTGCCGGATGCAGGAGGTGCAGGCGGACGAACGTATTCAGATTGTCGCAACTGTCTTTCCGCAGTACGATTTCGCGCGCACCATTGCCGGAGAATATGCCGATGTGACGCTGCTGCTTGCCGCAGGTCAGGAAATGCACAATTATGAACCATCCCCCATGGACGTTGCCGAAATTTCCCAATGCGACCTGTTCCTGCGTATCGGCGGTGAGTCCGAGGTCTGGACGGATACCCTCCTCGATGCCCTTGATACCTCTGAAATGCAGGTGGTCACGCTCATGGACTGCATCGAAGCTCCCATCGCTGAGGAGCACCACCATCACCATGACGAGGAAGAAGCTGCCAGTGAAAACGAGGCGCATGAACATGCGCAGGAGCCTGCCCATCTGCACGAGGATGGTGCACATGCACATACGCATGATGCGGAAGAACATGAAGAACCGCACGAGGAAGCTGCCCACGGAGAGGAAGGACATATGCATTTTGATGAGCATATCTGGAATTCTCCGGTCAATGCCATTGCCATGGTGCAAACCGTGTGTGACGCGCTCTGCAAGGAATCGCCGGAACACGCAGCCATCTTTCAGGAACGTGCAGATGCCTATATTGCGGAGCTTTCCGCACTTGACGCAAAGTATCGGGAGCTTGCACAGAGCTGCGAAGACCCCGTGCTGATGATAGGGGACAAGTTCCCGTTCCGCTATCTTGCCGCGGAGTATGATTTCCACTATGCCGCCGCTTTTACCGGATGCAGCAGCGAAACCGAGCCGACTGTCGGCGCACTGGCAGAGTTATTTGCCGAGGCGGAGCATCATGGGCTGGATACGGTGTTCTATCTGGAATTTTCCTCACAGAAAATCGCCGACCGTATTTGTGCCGTTACTGGTGCAGAGGCGAGGATGCTGCATCCCTGCCATAATGTATCCAAGGAAAATTTAGAAAACGGCACAACGCTTCTTGCAATGATGCAGGAAAACTATGAAGCCATAAAGGAGGCTCTGACATGAAGCCACTGCTCAAATGTGAAGAACTGACCGTGCAATTCGGTTCGAATACCGTCCTTGACCGCCTGAGTTTTCAGGTGGAACAGGGAGATTATCTCTCTGTTATCGGCAAAAATGGTTCGGGTAAAAGCACCCTTATCCGCTGTCTGCTCCGGCTTTGCCCCCTGACAAGCGGTACGATTACCACTGCCGAGGATTTCCGGCGCAGTGAAATCGGCTATCTGCCGCAGCAGAGCATCATCCAGCGCGATTTTCCGGCAACCGTGGAGGAAGTTGTCCTCTCCGGCTGTCTTGCCCATCACAAGCTCCTGCCGTTCTATACAAAGGAGGACAGGGAAGAAGCGGAGATGAATATGCATCGTCTGGACATCTGCGACCTGCGCCGCCGCAGCTACCGCACCCTGTCGGGCGGTCAGCAGCAGAGAGTACTGCTGGCAAGGGCATTATGCGCTACCCAGAAGCTTCTTCTGCTCGACGAACCTGTAACAGGACTTGACCCTGAAGTGTCCGTGGGCTTTTACGACCTCATCCGCGAGCTGAATCAGCAGGATGGTATTGCCGTTATCATGGTATCCCACGACCTCGAACGCGGTCTGAAGGATGCAAAGCATGTACTCTATCTGGATGAAAAAGACCAGTTTTTTGCCGATATTGCAACATTCCGTGAGTCCGCCGCTGCAAAGCGCATTGCAAGCGACCTGCAGCCCCACAAGCATCTTCGGGAGGTGAAACGCCATGCATAATTTTTTGACGCTCTTAACGCCGGAGCTGTGGAATTACGTTATCCTGCCGGCACTCATCGGCGGTATCGCCGTTGCCGTCTGTGCTGCATTGCTTGGCGTGACGCTGGTTCTCCGGCGATATTCCATGATTGGCGATGGACTGTCCCATGTCGGCTATGGTACGCTCTGCGTTGCGTCCGTCATGAACCTCGCGCCCTTGTATGTGGCAATTCCCGTAGTGCTGTTTGCGGCATTTTTGCTGTTCTGGCTGAGTGAATCGGGGAAAATCAAGGGGGACTATGCCATTGCCCTCTTTTCCACCACGGCAATGTCCATTGGTATCCTCGTATCCTCCAAGGCAGGACTGACCAACGATGTCAGCCACTACATGTTCGGCAGCATTCTCGCGCTGAATACCGGAGATGTGGTGCTCTGTGTGATAACGGCGGTGATTGTCATTGCCGCGTTCATTTTCCTTTACCACCGCATTTTCACCGTGACGTTTGACCGGAATTTCTCCAAAGCAACGGGCATTCCGGTGACAGTTTACAACATGGTCATTGCAGGACTCATCGCAATCACCGTAGTGATGGGCATGATGCTCATGGGTACGCTGCTCATTTCCAGTCTGATCGTTGTTCCTACACTCTCTGCCATGCAGCTGTGCAGGAGCTTCCGCGGCGTGGTAATCAGTGCTGTATGTATTTCCGTGGGCTGTTTCATTGCCGGCTTTTTCACTGCCATTGCCTTTGACTTCACCCCCGGCGCGACCGTGGTTGTGGTGAATGTGGTGTTCTATCTGATTTGTTGTCTGCTTGGAAAAGTGCGGAAGGCGGAGTAAAGGCAAGTAGTTTGTAAAAGCTAAAACTTGATGATGCTTCTTAACTTGAACAGATAGCAAGAGCTGCCCCCTCCGCCGCCGTTCGGCGGCACCTCCCCCGCAAAGCGGGGGAGGGATATGCGGGGTTGCGCCCCCCGAATCCCG
>SVNO01000081.1 GCA_015066845.1 Ruminococcus sp.
GGGGAGGGATATGCGGGTGACTCCCCGCGGGGCGGGGAGATGCTGAACGGAGTAAAGCAGAGGGGACGGGGGCTGTGAGCCTGCACCCCCGAGTCCCGCTTTTTATTTAAGATTTAGAATTTACATAGTATTAGGGCAATACCGCACAAAGGAGTTTCCATGACAAAACTCAGAAAATATCTCCTCATCACGTTTATTTTTACGACGATCCTCGCAATATTCGGCGTGTCCGCAGGTGAAGGCATATTTGACTTCGCGCTTGCCATCTGCATGTATATCCCAATGACCGCAGCGTTTTTTGCAGGCGCAGACATTCCCGAAATGGGCTGGGGAATGCGCTTGGAACGGAAAAGCGTCCTCCTGCTCCTCATTGCATGGCTCTTACCGACAGCAATGGAACTCATGGGGGGAATTGCCTATTTCTTGGTATTCCCTGAGGACTTTGTTTTTTCGGACGGATTTCTGCACGAAATCTCACAATCCCTCGCCCCCTACAATCTGATTGTCCCTTGTATACTGGCACTTGGGGAAGAAGTCGGCTGGCGAGGATTCCTCTATCCGGAGCTGAAGCAGAGATACGGCAGAATCAAAGGGCTTTTGCTCGGCGGTGCGATATGGGGTTCGTGGCACTTCCCTGCGATGCTGCTTGCAGGCTATGAATACGGCAGAGAGTACATTGGTGCACCGCTGCTTGGGCTTTTTGCCTTTCCCCTTTTCTGTACAGCAGCAGGAATCATTGCAGATTTTCTATACGAAAAGTCGGAATCCATCTGGCTGCCCACACTATTCCATGCCTGCATCAATGCCTCTGTGGGTATGTGGTTTTTCAGGAACGACCTGCATCCGGAACGCTCCATTTTCGGCCCATCGAATATCGGACTGCTCGGTGTCATCCCCACCCTGCTGATTGCTGCGGCAATACTGTACTGTGAAATGAAAAACGATGCGGTCACGGAATGAGAGTGAGCCGGTAAAAGTATGATAGGAGGTCTGTTATATGGAATTGGAAACAGCTGTACAGATTATTGCAGACAATTACAAAGGTGAAAACAACAGCTTCATCTATTATCTGCATGAAAAGAATCTCCATGCAGAGAAAGCGTTCTGGGAGCTTTATGACAGTATCGCAGCACTTACTTTGTGCGGTGCGGAAAAATCAATTGCAATGACGGAACAAATCGCGCAGATTTATCACAGATTCCTCAAGTACATTATTTTCCATTTTGACCCGAACGATGCATTCGTTCTGGAGAACTTTCCGCAAAACTATATTGATTATCTGGAACGAATGGAGTATGCGCTGATGGCATATTCCACTGGTAGCATCCGGTTGATCAACCATGATGCATTTGCGTTGCAGAAGCCCGAACAGCAAAATACATGAGTGAACAAAGAGTATCCTCAAGATTATGTTTTTACAAACGATTTTCCACAAAACCTGCGTACGAAAGAAAGTGTCTTTTGAGATGCTTTCTTTTTTTGCCCATTCAAATCCACCAATATTTTAACAATTTCCCCTCCCATTTTTCCCCACTTCAAATGTGCACTTTTAATATGTACGTTTCATGTATTGATTTATCAAAATCAAAACTTTACAGTTTATTCACTAAAATTTACACGTTTTCGTAAAAATAGGGAAAAATTCAAAAAAATTGGATAGAATAATATAGTTTTGAATATAAATGTGTATTGAAAGCAGAGAGAAAATGGAGTAAAATATAAAAAACAACAGAAAACGAATCCGGTTCGTGCGAAGGTTTCTCAAAGCATCCCCCTCTCATAGCTTTGAAAACCTCCTCGGATGAGTCTTTGTTGTAGAAAAATTAAATCTTTTAACTAATCGCAGTGGGAGTCAGTCCCGGTTGAAGGTTTGATTTTTCAAAAAACGTAACAGCTTGCAGTGCAGATGAGTATTTACTCATAAAAATGAGCTGTACATTTTTACCTTCCTCTTTATGAAAACTTCCGGCGCAGGTCGGGAGTTTTTATTTTATGCCGTTTTTTCTGGGGTCAGCACCCCTCAACCCCTCCCCCAACGGGCAATGTCGTCAACTTTAGGAAAGTTGTGCAAAAATCGCCCACCCCCCTGCCCCCCTCCCAGAGGGAGGGGGGATTAAATCGGGGGCTGCACCCCCGATCCCCGCTTCCGCCTGCGGCGGTTTTTGGGGGCTGCCGCCCCTTACCCCCGCTTAAGTTGATGACATTACCCCAACGGGGGAGGGGCTATATATGGAGGGTGCTGCGCACCCTCCACCCGCCAAAAGGCTGCTGCCCCCTCCGCCGCCGTTCGGCGGCACCTCCCCCGCAAAGCGGGGGAGGGATATGCGGGGGTTGCGCTGAACAGCCCGTCCCCTCTGCTTCACTTTGTTCAGCATCTCCCCGCCCCGCGGGGAGTCACCCGAATCCCGCTTTTTATTTAAGATTTAGAACTTACATAGTATTAGTATAGTTTTCCACAGATTCCACAATGAAAACTCCCCCTTGAACGCATCAAGGGGGAGTTTTTTGCTATCACAATACACCGTCGTGCAAATCACCAGTTCACGCGCTTTGCAATTTCCTCTGCTTGCTCTGCATACAGCTGATGGGAGGGTGCGTCATACACCTGCCAGCCCTGCTTCTGGGCATAGGCAGTGTTTTCGCCTTTCCATGTGGTTTCTTTCATCCGCATGTTCATATCGCTGATGAACATGATTCCTGCAACGCCGTGCAGGTCGGCTTGTGCCGCAAGCTGTGCATTCTCCGTGGACATTGCCTGTTCATCGCGAAACTCGGTATTGCAGACATTTGCGAAATACAGACGACCGTATTCCTCGCGTTCCTCGTCATTCAGACAATCTGATTTCAAAACCAACACACTGCTGCAAAACAACTTTTTATAGATGCGCTGCAAAAACTTCGACTTCTGCGCCGGACGCAGCAGCCGCTGCTGCTTTTCCATCATTTTGGCTTTCTTCTCCGCGGTATACACCTTGCTTTGCATCAGTGCCAGTGGCGGTGTTACCATATCAATGCCCAGAATTCCGGCGATTTCCTGCGGATACTGCGATGCCCACCAAATTGCCTCCAGACCGGAATAGGAATGCGGTGCTAAACAATACGGCGGTGCAACGCCGGCTTTGGCGAGGGCTTCACGGCTTTCCTCCACCATGGTGCGGATGTCACGGCTTGCGCCGGTATTTCCCTGACTATAGCCATAACCTGCCTTTTCCACCACGGCAATACGGTATCTGTCCGCCAGTTTTTCCCAGAGGGGCTTGTATTCCAGTACAGGGGAGGTTACACCTGCACCTGCGAGGAACACGATGGCTTTTTCGCCCGTTCCGGTGCAGAAAACGTTCATTTCATGCCCATTGACGAGCACTTTGTTTTCATACTTTCTCATCACTTCTCCTCCAGTGCTGTAATCAGATCCACTCTGCGCTGGTGTCTGCCGCCCTCAAATTCCGTATTGAGGAACAGCTCCACAAGCTCCAGAGCCAGACCATAGCCAACCACGCGCTCGCCCATGCACAGGACATTGCAGTCGTTGTGGAGTCTTGTGTACTTCACAGAAAAGCAATCGCTTGCACATGCTGCACGAATGCCCTTGATTTTGTTTGCTGCCATGCTCATGCCGATGCCCGTACCGCACAGGAGGATGGCTTTTTCTGCCTCGCCGCTTGTGATGTTGCCGCAGACTTTTTCTGCCATATCGGGGTAATCACAGGGAACGCCCTCCTCTGTACCGCAGTCGATATAGGGAATGCTGTGTTCATCGAGGTATGCCAGCACTGCTTGTTTCAGACCACATGCAGCGTGGTCACAGCCAATTGCAATCATAGTAATTCACCTTTCTTGATAGAAATTGTGGGGGCTTCAGATGCAGGGGCTTCGCCCCCTTGCCCCCATTTTGCAAGGGGTATGGGCTATTTATCCGTTTTCTTCTTCTGCACCTGCACTGCCTGCAAATAGGACGCGGTCAATTCCTGCGCACTCACGGGCTTTTCCCATGCTGCACAATTGCAGACACCTGCTGCCGATTGCAGGCGGAGCATGGCAGGTGCAATATGCAGCTTGTCCGTGGGATGGTTGGTCATCGCCGTGTACTGCTTCATGAATTCCTCCGCACCATCGCCAACCAGAATCACAGGCTCATCCATCCGCCGCACGACTTCGGCAATTTCCGAAACAGTCTGCAATTCATCGGGTATCATGCGTTCCACACCATGCGGTGCATCGCTCATGGAATAGCGATAGGAGAACCATCCGCAATAGAACACATCAGCCCTTGCATACATCAGCGACAAAATCTGCGGTGCGCCGTAAATGCGGCTTGCCATCGCTTCAAGCGTGGAAACGCCCACGCACGGGGTATCATGCACCATTGCCATCCCCTGCACGGCTGCAATGCCGATGCGCAGTCCCGTATAAGAACCGGGGCCAACGGCAACTGCATAGCAGTCCACATCCGCAGGAGCCATGCGGCATTCTTCCAGAAGATTTTTGCACAGCGGCAGAATCACCTGTGAATGGGTGCGGCTGGTGTAAATGGTATGCTCGCCGAGCAGGATGCCCGATTCCGTGTCCAGAATCGCTGCGGAGGCAGTTTTTCCCGATGTATCAAGTCCCAGAATCCGCAAAGCGTTCATCTCCCTCTATGGTAATCTTTCGCGCCGTATCACCCAGATACTCCATGGTGATCCGGATGGTACGTTCCGGCAATGCGGACGCGATATTTTCCGACCATTCCACTGCAAAGACGCATTCGTCCATCGGGTAATCATAGAAGCCCGTAGTTTCGAGCTCTTCCTCGCTTTCGATGCGGTACATATCAAAATGGCAGAGCATTTTCTCCTCCGTGCCGTAGGTATGCACCAGTGCAAAGGTCGGGGAAGTCACAAGGTCGGAAAGCCCCATGCCCTTGGCAAGTCCTCTGGTAAAGGTCGTTTTTCCTGCACCCAAATCCCCCTGATACGCGATCACGTCCCCAGCCCTCAGCTTTGCGCCGATCGTTTCAGCAAGGGCAATGGTTTCTTCGGGGGATTGGGTGGTGTAACTTATTTTCGTCATTAGAACAGACCGCTGATATTGCCGTCATTGTCGCAGTCGATCTTGAATGCGGCAGGTGCTTTCGGCAGTCCGGGCATGGTCATGATGTCGCCCGTCAGTACAACCACGAAGCCTGCACCTGCGGACAGACGCACGTCACGAACGGTGATGGTGAAGTCCTCCGGACAGCCGAGCAGCTTGGGATTGTCGGACAGGGAGTACTGCGTTTTTGCGATGCAGACCGGCAGATCGCCATAGCCCATATCCTCAATTTCCTTGAGAGCCTTTGCCGCAGCCGGCAGGAATTTCACGCCGTTTGCGCGGTAAATTTCCTTGGCGATGGTTTCCACTTTCTTGGAAATGGACAGCTCTGTCTTGTACAATACGCGGAATCCTTCGTCATTGTCCTCGGTCATGGCAATGGTTTCGCAAACCTTGGTTGCAAGGTCCATGCCGCCCTCGCCGCCCTTGGCAAAGACTTCGCACATGGAAGTTTCCACGCCGAGCTTCTTGCAATAATCTGCAACAAATGCCAGCTCCTCGTCACTGTCAGTATGGAAACGGTTGATAGCAACCACTACCGGCACATGGTACTTGAACATATTTTCAATATGGGTGCGCAGGTTCACAATACCGCGCTTGAGAGCCTCCACATCAGGTGTGGTCAGGTCTGCACGTTCCACGCCGCCGTTGTATTTCAGTGCACGGATAGTGGCAACCATCACAACGCAGGAGGGTTTCAGACCGCCGTAGCGGCATTTGATGTCAAAGAATTTCTCCGCGCCGAGGTCGGAGCCGAAGCCAGCCTCTGTAATGCAGTAGTCACCGAGCTTCAGTGCAAGCTTGGTAGCGCGGATGGAATTGCAGCCGTGTGCGATATTGGCAAACGGGCCGCCGTGAATCAGTACAGGGGTATGTTCCAATGTCTGCACGAGATTCGGCTTGAGTGCGTCTTTCAGAAGGGCTGTCATTGCGCCGTGTGCCTGCAAATCCTTTGCATATACCGGCTCACCCTTGGTATTGTAAGCAACCAGAATATTGCCCAGACGCTTCTTGAGGTCTGCAAGGTCAGTGGCAAGGCAGAGAATTGCCATAACTTCGGAAGCAACGGTAATCTGGAAGCCATCCTCACGCGGTACGCCATTGAGTCTGCCGCCCATGCCGACAACGACATTGCGCAGTGCGCGGTCGTTCATGTCCATGCATCTCTTGAACATGATTCTTCTGGTATCAATCTGCAGCTCATTGCCCTGCTGGAGGTGGTTGTCCAGAAGTGCGCAGAGCAGGTTATTGGCTGCGGTCATGGCATGAATATCGCCTGTGAAATGCAGGTTGATGTCCTCCATGGGAACGACCTGTGAATAGCCGCCGCCAGCCGCGCCGCCCTTGATGCCGAATACGGGGCCGAGGGAGGGTTCACGCAGGGCAAGTACTGCCTTCTTGCCGATTTTCGCCATAGCCTGACCAAGACCAACGCTGACAGTGGTCTTGCCCTCGCCGGCAGGTGTGGGGTTGATGGCAGTGACGAGAATCAGCTTGCCGTCAGGACGGCAGGCAGTTTTGGCATAGAGTTTTTCTGTTACCTTTGCCTTGTAGTGTCCATAGGGTTCGAGGTCCTCAGCTTCAATGCCAAGACCTGCGGCAATTTCGGTGATGGGCTTCATTTGTGCAGCCTGTGCAATTTCAATATCGGATAACATCGTTCATACCTCCGGTTCATAATTTTCCATTTCCGGATAGGGTAATACTGTACAAAGAACAGCACGTCATACCGTCTTTATACGGAATTGCCTGCGTCCGGTGCTAATTTAAGTATACCATATTTCGGTAGGAAATGCAAGCTGTTTTTGCGCAAAAAGCCCTGTATCTCTTTGTCGATACAGGGCTTTGAGTCTTATTCAAAAATTTTGATAAGCGCGTCCGCCGCGGAAATTTCGCCTGCCGCAAGTGCTGCAAATACATTGTAGTTCTCATCTACAAAGGAGATCGGGTACGCGAAAGCATCCTCGATAATCTGCGCATCCGGTGCAGTGCTGCCGCAATTCTGTCCAACGCGGAAAAAGAGTATACCTTCCTCCTCGTCAATGACCAGCGTACCAAGCAGCAGCCGTTCATTGACAGCATTGACAAACAATCTGGCAGCGTCTAACACTTCCGGCGTAAATGCGATGTCCGTGGATACCATGACTGTGAAAGCGGAATCGCCGACGAGTGCGTGAATCATCACGCCGCTGCCGCCCTCCAGTGCTACAGCAGTCTGGAAAACATCATCCTCTTCATAGAAATCATACTTCCAGTCCTGCGACTCAAAATACTTCTGAATACCAGTGATAATTGCGTTTTTAATCATGCTTTGTTCCTTTTTGTATTTCTGAATGATTATTCAGCAGCTACAACTGCGCCGGCAGCTTCTGCGGCATCCGCAGCTGCTTCAGCCTCAGCAGCGGCAATCTGCTGTTCGAGTGTCAGGCTCTC
>SVNO01000082.1 GCA_015066845.1 Ruminococcus sp.
CGATCTGCTCGAATTTGTGTTCAAGCTCCTGCATACCTATCTCAACCGCCAGACCAATCTGGAAATGAACCAGTATGCCAGAACGCATGACCTCATGTACGAGTGCCTCAATACCAACGGACTTTCCGAAACTTTCAAGCAGTACAAGCAGGCAGGTTTTGAGTTCACTGACTATGCTGTAGTGTTTATGAACGTCTGCAAATTCAAAGCCATCAACGAAAAAGTCGGCTTTGAAAACGGCAACAAGGTGCTGCGGTTCATTGTCAGCAGTCTGAACAATATGCTGACCGGTGATGAATTCTTCGCGCGTATCGGCGGCGATAATTTCACGCTCTTTCTCCGGCAGGAGAATTTGCAGCACCGGCTGGACGCGCTCAATTCCATGGTGTGCATGATTCCGATCGACGGAAGGACCATACCGGTGGAGCTGAATTTCCGCATGGGTGTTTATCCCATCGCACCATACATGACGGATACCACAGAAATGGTGGAAAATGCAAGCATTGCCTATTCCTTTGCAAGAGAAAGCGGCATGGATGATATTGCCTATTTCAACGAGGAAACGCGCAGCCGCTACGAATTTCGCAAGATGGTGGAATCCTCGTTCCGTTCGGCAATGCTCGGCGGCGAATTTCGCATTTACCTTCAGCCCAAGGTGGATTTGTCCAATTACCGCATTGTCGGTGCGGAGGCTCTTTCGCGCTGGATGCATGACGGCAAGCTGATTCGTCCGGACGCATATGTGCCGCTTCTGGAACGTACTGGAAGAATTACACAGGTGGATTTCTATGTCTATGAACAGACCTGCCAGCTTCTCCGCAGCTGGATGGATGCAGGCGAGCCGGTGGTGGGGATTTCTGTGAATTTCTCGAAAATCTCACTGGAAACGCCCGGTTTTACGGATAAGCTCCTGCACATTGCTGCAAAATATGATGTGTCGCCGGAATATTTGCAGGTGGAATTTACGGAAAGCTGCTGCATGGAGGATGACTGCCAGTTCAACGACATTCTCTGTACGCTCAAGAAACACGGCTTCTCCGTATCGCTTGACGACTTCGGCAAGGGCTATTCTTCCATCAATATGATACGCAATATGAATTTTGACGTGCTCAAACTGGACAAGAGCTTCCATTCTGTGGAAACGGGAGATGCAGAAAGCGGACGCATCATTCTCAGAAGCATTATCCGGATGGCGCAGAACCTCGGCATTGCCGTGCTTTCCGAGGGCGTGGAAACTGCCGAACAGACGGCATTTCTCAAGGAGTTGAAATGTGAACAGGCGCAGGGTTATTATTTTGACAAGCCGCTGACACCGGAGGATTTCCTCGAACGACTCCGCATCGGAGGATATGAAAAGGACTGAAACGATAGGAGAATGACAAAACTATGAGTATTCTGAATGTTGAACATGTCACGCACGGATTTGGTGCAAGACAGATTCTCAATGACGCTTCCTTCCGTCTGCTCAAGGGTGAGCATGTAGGACTTGTGGGCGCGAACGGTGAGGGAAAAAGCACCTTTCTGAACATCATCACGGGCAAGCTCATGCCCGATGAGGGGAAAATTGAATGGTGCAGACGCATCACCACAGGCTACCTTGACCAGTACAGCACACTGGAAAAGGGCAAGACCATCCGCGATGTCCTGCATGACGCATTTGCACATCTGGCGGAGCTGGAACAGGAAATGCTTCAGCTCTATGATAAAATGGCAGATTGCACAGAGGAAGAAATGAACGAAGCCATGGAGGAAGTCGGCGAGATTCAGAGTATTCTCGAATACAGCGGTTACTATACCATTGACGCGAAAATTTCCGAGTATGCCAATGGTCTGGGACTGGGTGAAATCGGGCTTGACCGCGATGTCACGGAGCTTTCAGGCGGTCAGCGCGCAAAGGTGCTGCTTGCCAAGGTGCTTCTGGAAAACCCGATGATTCTGATTCTGGATGAGCCGACAAACTTCTTGGATGAAAACCATATTGCGTGGCTGAAGAATTTCCTCCAGAATTACGAAAATGCGTTCATTCTCGTATCCCATGACATTCCGTTCCTCAATGACGTGGTGAATGTGATCTATCATGTGGAAAATGCAGTGCTGACGCGCTACACGGGGGATTATGAGAATTTCCAGCGCATGTACGAGCTGAAAAAGCGGCAGATTGAGCAGGCATATGAAAAGCAGCAGAGGGAAATTGCGGATTTGCAGGACTTCATCGCGCGCAACAAGGCGCGTGTGGCAACGACAAATATGGCGAAATCCCGACAGAAAAAGCTGGATAAAATGGATATTATCGAAAAGACGCACGAAAAGCCGAAGCCAATTTTTGCATTCCAGTCGGCAAGAACACCGGGACGCGTGGTCATTTCCGGTGAGGAGCTGGTACTGGGCTATGATGAGCCGCTGACGCGTCCGGTATCCGTGACGATTGAGCGCAATAAGAAAATTGCCATCCGCGGTGTCAACGGTCTGGGCAAGTCCACGCTGCTGAAAACGCTGCTGAAGCTGATTCCGGCAGTTTCGGGCAAGGTCGAGCATGACCAGTTCCTTGAAGTGGGTTATTTCGAGCAGGAAGAAATTGCCACCAGTGAAACGGCACTCCAGACAATCTGGGATGAATACCCGTCCATGACGAATGCGGAGGTACGCGCGGCACTGGCGAAATGCGGTCTGACAACGGAGCACATCACGTCACAGATGAAGGTGCTGTCCGGCGGTGAGAATGCCAAGGTGCGGCTGTGCAGGTTGATGCTCAAGCCGGTCAACCTCCTGGTACTCGACGAGCCGACCAACCATCTCGATGTGGAAGCCAAGGAGGCTTTGAAAACGGCAGTGCAGAATTATAAAGGTACGGTTCTGCTTGTCAGCCACGAACCGGAATTCTATATGGACGTAGTGGACGAGGTCTGGAATCTGGAGGACTGGACAACAAAGATTGTGTGATATTTCCTGTGATAACGCCCGATGCTCTGCGCATACTACTCTTGCGGCAGAAAGCCGCACTGAATATGCGAAATGAAAATCTTTTGAATAAAGGAGAATCACTATGAAGGGCGAATTCACACAGAAGGGCAAAGAAGCAATGGAACGATTCAAGATGGAGTCTGCTAATGAAGTTGGCGTGACACTCAAGCAGGGCTACAACGGCGACCTGACTGCAAGACAGGCAGGCAGCATCGGCGGTCAGATGGTCAAGAAGATGATCGACGCATATAAGATGCAGTAACGAATCCGTTCTTTCGGAACGCTCCGGTTTTGTGCCGGAGCGTTCCTTTGTTCGTGCATTTAGAAATAACTGCCGAAATCCCCTTGACAAATCCGGCGTTTTTTAGTATAATATATCCAATGACACTGCGCAAATTGCAGGATTTCTCCCAATAGGGCTTGTCCATAGGAGAAAACATTTTTTGTAAATTGAGGCGATATGATGAAAGATGAAACGATGCTCCATCTGGAAAACACCGAAAAACCGAAGCGTCGGGGACGGACTGTTCTGCTCTCCCTGCTTGCTGTACTCCTTGCCGGCGGCGGTGTGGGCGGTCTGCTGTACTATCTCCAGCGAGAGCCGGAGCCGCTGCCTGCGCGGTCGTTTGTACTTGAAGCAGACCCTGAGGCAACCGCATTTCTGAAAGCAACCAATCCCCCTACAGAAACCCCGACCGAACCGCCCACGGAACCGATTACCTACGAAATGCAGATTGACATGGAAAAGGTACTCGAACATGCGGCAGTCAGCGAGGATGTGATCGGCTGGGTGTACATACAGGATACGCCCATCAATTACCCCGTTGTGCAGGCGAGCGACAATGACTATTATATGGACAAGAACTGGAAAGGACAGTACAGCTTTGCAGGTTCGATTTTTGCCGATTATCAGTGCAATATCCCCCTGAGCCAGAATTCCCTGCTCTATGGACATAATATGGGCAACGGTTCAATGTTCCATGCGGTCAAGTATTACAGGGATGAGGAATGGGGAAAGGAGCACCTGTTCTTTGAGGTGGCAACGCTGAACAAGCGGTATCTGTACAAGGTGATTTCCTTCAATACCCTCAATGGGCTTGCCGGTGCGGATTTTGAATACTGGACCTGCGTGAATATGATGCGCGACCAGTTTGAACGGTTCGTACAGCAGATTTACGATACCTCCGAGGTGTGGTACGGCGATGCGGATTACCTTCCGGAATATGGAAAAGACCGCATTATCACCTTGCAGACCTGCAATTCCGCTGCCAATGATGGTATCCGCTGCGTTCTCTTTGCCGAATGCATCGGCGAACGGTAAGGAAATGTGAAGGGAGCAGAGCTATAATCCCAGAAAATTGCGGAAATCCCCCTTGACAAAAGACAAAAACTATGGTATACTATAAGGGTAAGACAAACGCTGGGAAGAAACGGAGTACCGTGTCCATCGCTTGCAGAGAGATTCCGGTTGGTGCGAGGAATTAAGCGACATGCGGGAAATACAGTTCGGAGCGGATTTTCTGAAATCACAGTAGGGAAGTACGGAGTGGTGCACGTTATCGCACTGAGAGGTTATTTCTTCGGAAATAGCGAACTGAGGTGGTACCACGATGACAATCGTCCTCTGCATATTTGGCAGGGGACGTTTTTATTTGTACCGCAAATCAAATAGAAGGAGAATCAATATGACAGTATTTGAAGAACTGCAAAGACGCGGTCTGCTGGCACAGCTGACAGATGAAGAAGAAATCAAGGAGCTGATCAACGAGGGCAAGGCAACCTTCTATATCGGCTTTGACCCGACAGCGGACAGCCTGCATGTCGGACACTTCATGGCAATGTGCCTGATGAAGCGACTCCAGATGGCAGGCAACAAGCCCATCGTTCTCATCGGCGGCGGTACGGCAATGATCGGCGACCCCTCCGGTAAGACGGACATGCGCAAGATGATGACACCGGAAACCATCCAGCATAATGTGGAATGCTTCAAGAAGCAGATGAGCCGTTTCATTGATTTTGCCGATGATAAGGCAATTATCGTTAACAATGCGGACTGGCTGCTGAATCTGAATTATGTAGAGCTGCTGCGCGATGTCGGCGCACATTTCAGTGTAAACCGTATGCTCTCCCATGAATGCTACAAGCAGAGAATGGAAAGAGGTCTGACATTCCTCGAATTTAACTACATGATCATGCAGAGCTACGACTTCCTCGAACTGTTCCAGAAGTACGGCTGCAATATGCAGTTCGGCGGCGATGACCAGTGGGCAAATATGCTCGGCGGTACGGAGTTGATTCGCAGAAAGCTGGGCAAGGACGCATATGCAATGACCATCACACTTCTGCTCAATTCCGAGGGCAAGAAGATGGGCAAGACCGAAAAGGGTGCAGTATGGCTTGATCCTGAAAAGACTTCCCCGTATGATTTCTTCCAGTACTGGAGAAATGTAGCAGACGCTGATGTAATCAAGTGCCTGAAGATGCTGACATTTGTACCGATTGAGGAAATCGAGGAAATGGAAAAGACCATGGAGGGTGCAGCATTCAATAAGGCAAAGGAAATTCTTGCCTATGAGCTGACAGCTCTTGTACATGGCGAGGAAGAAGCAAAGAAAGCTCTTGAAGCTGCAAAGGCAGTTTTCGCAGGCGGCGGCAATTCTGAGAACATGCCGACAACAGAGCTGACAGCTGACCAGCTGACAGATGGTGCAATGAACATTCTGGAAATGATGCTGGCTGCAAATCTCATTCCCACAAAGTCCGAGGGCAGACGACTTGTCCAGCAGGGCGGCGTGAGCGTGAACGGCGAAAAGGTAACCGACCCCAATGCCATGATTGCTGTGGATGGTGAAGTCATCATCAAGAAGGGCAAGAAGGTATTCCATAAGGTTGTAGTGGCGTAAAAAAAGAGAATAAAAAATATGTCCGCCTTTCGGCGGATGCAGTCTGTCAAAAAACCTCATTAGGTTCAAAGGACGGAGTCCTTTGGCGGGTTAGAGGGTACGCAGTACCCTCGCAATATAGCCCCTCCCCCGTTGGGGGAGGGGTTGGGGTGGGGGCAGTTACAGGGGGTGCTAACCCCAGAAAAAGACTTTATCGACAAGCTGTGTCCGCCTTTCGGCGGATGTATTTTTATCAATGTGCTATGAAAGAGGATGTATTATGACAGAAGCAAATCAAAAATGGGTTGCCGCATGGGGCAATGCCATTTCCATCAACGACCGCCGTCCGGAAAACTACGGCAAGAATCTGACGCTGCGTTATCCTGTGAAAATGCTGCTGTCCGGCAGTGCACTGCGCATTACACTGGACAATTTCTGCGGCACGGAGGCAGTGTGCATCACATCTGCCTGCATTGCAAAAGCCGGTGCGGAATCCGAGATCCTGCCGGAAACCTGCGTTCCCCTGACCTTTGGCGGCGCGTCCGGTGCAACCATTCCGGCAGGCGCAAGGCTTCGCAGTGACGCGGCAGAATTTACGGTGAATGCCGGTGAAACCATCGCCGTCAGCCTGTATTTTGCAGATTTCACGGAGCTGCGTTCCGCGGTGAATATTACAGGTCCGTTGTCGGGCGGTTATTTTGCTGTCGGGGATTATGCAGCGGCACAGCAGTTTCCGATGGATGTTTCTCGTAAAACCAACTGGGTGTATTTCCTCAGTGACATTGAAGTTGCCGCAAGCTATGACAGCCGCGCGGTGATTTGCTACGGCGATTCCATCACGGCGCAGGCATGGCCGGATTACCTGATGCAGCGTGTGCTTGACAGCGGCAGCGGTAAAACAGCCATCATCCGCAAGGCAGCAAGCGGCACGAGAATCCTGCGGCAGTACGATAATATTACCTACGATTCCTACGGACTCAAGGGCGAAACGAGATTTCCGCGTGAATGTCTTGTATCCGGTGCGGATACAGTCATCATTCAGCACGGCATCAATGACATCATCCATCCGGTCGGCGAGGAGGTCAATCCTTTCCGTCCATGGAGCGATCTGCCGACTGCGGCAGAAATGATTGAGGGGCTGCGGTTCTATATCGCAAAAGCGAGAGAATACGGGCTGAAGGTGTATCTGGGTACGCTCCTGCCCATTGAGGGATGGCGTACCTATGCGGATTTCCGCGAAACACTGCGCTGTGAGGTCAACGAGTGGATGCGGACAACGGATGAAGCGGACGGCTGCATTGATTTTGATAGGGCAGTGTGTGATCCGGAGCATCCGGCAGCATTCGGGGCAGGCTATGACAGCGGCGACCACCTGCATCCGAGTCAGGCGGCATATGCGCGTATGGCACAGGAAGTGCCGGAAGCGATATTATTACTTCGGCAATAGTTGATCGATAATATCATAGCAATCCCTAAAACCATAATAGACAAAATCGGTTTCAAAAGGCGATAGCCTTTGCCGGTGCCGGTGCGGAGCACCGGCTCAATCTCCCCCTCCCCTTTGGGGAGGGGGTAGGGG
>SVNO01000083.1 GCA_015066845.1 Ruminococcus sp.
TGCATCGAATGCGCCGTCCGCGTTAAGGTCAGCAGCTTTGATCTGTGCTTCCGTCAGTCCTGTGTCCGCGCCGGTGCCGGATGCAGCAGCGGCAGTCAGGAGGATGGCTGCGTCAGATGCATTGATTTCAGAGTTGCCGTCAAGGTCGGCAGGCTGTTCGGTTACCGGTTCGTCCGTGATGACCACGAAGGGGTTGCCGTTCCTGTTTGCAAGGCCCTGTGCACTGGAGTCCGCATAGCCGTGAATGGTGACGGTTGCCGGTACAAATCCACCTTTATAACCAAATGCGATCCCGCACTCCGGATTCAGAATCGTCAAATCTGTCATGCCGCTGCATCCACCGAACGTGTTCAGACCCATGTACTCAATTTTTGCCGGTATTACAATTTCTGTAAACGCTTCACATCCGCTGAAAGTGCTTTCCTCCAGACGCGTCAGACCACTCGGAATTTTGACAGTGGGCATCAGCTTGCAGTTATAGAATGCATTTTTTCCCATTTTCGTTACACCGTCCGGCAGGTTTGCTTCTGCCATCATCTTACATCCGCTGAACGCTTCATCGCCGATGATGCGCAGACTCTCCGGCAGGGATGCGCGGGCAAGGGAATAACATGCGCTGAATGCGGAATAGCCGATTTCCGTCACGCCCTCAGGAATGGTAATGCCCGTCAATGTCTGGCAATAGAAAAATGCTTCCGGTGAAATATAAGTCACGCCTGCGGGGATTTCATAATCGCCGTCACATGCCGTACCATCAATCAGAACATTATTGACAACAACCAGCGGATTGACTGCCTGCTGTGCAGCCAGCCAGGGAGTTTCAGCAAATGCCCATCCGCCGATGCGATTGACGCTCTCCGGAATATTCACAGTGGTCAGATTTTTGCACTTAACGAATGCGCTATCCTCGATGGTAGTCACGGTGTCCGGAATTGTGATCGTGGTCAGTTCGTCGCAGCATTCAAATGTGCTGTGCGGAATCGTGGTGATGCCCGCCGGAAATTTCACGCTGCTCAGAGAATAGCAGTTGCCGAATACATTGTAGCCGATGCTTGTCACGCTGTCGGGAATGGCAATTTCTTTCAGTGACATGCACTGGAAAAATGCCTGATTCGCCAAAGAAGTAAGTCCATCGGGAAGTGTGATGTATTCCAGATTGTCACAGCCTGCAAAGGCTTCTGTCTCAATGGAAGTCACGCCGGCAGGAATGTTGATGGTTTCCAGACTGCTGCAAATATCAAAGGTTTTTTCCTTGATGACAGTGATATTCGGGGACATGGTAACGCTTTTGAGCATATAGCATTGTCTGAATGCGGCAGCACCAACATTGTTCACGCTGTCCGGAAGAACAATGGAAGTAAGATTGTCGCAGCCGCGGAACGCCTCCTCTCCGATGCCTTCCACGCCATCGGGGATGATGATGGTTTCCAATGCATCACACTGGAAGAATACGGACGCATAGATATTCTTCAGATTGACAGGAAGTCTGACATCCTTCAGGCTCATACAGACGGAAAATGCGCCGCGTCCGATTTCGGTCACGCTGTCGGGGATAATCATTTCCGTCAGGTTTTGGCAATAGTAGAACGCTTCGCTGCCGATGCTTTCCAGACCATCGGGCAAATTGATGGCACTGAGCTTTTTACAAGTGTTGAATGCCGATTCTCCGATGATTTTCACACCATCGCCGAGGTGGACAGAGGCAAGCGCAGGGCATTCCATGAACGCGCCTTTGCCGATTTCGCAGCCCTTGCCCAGAATGGTGACTTCTGCCAGATTCACGCATTCGGTGAATGCAGTTTCACCGATAAGAGTGACATTTTCAGGAATGGTGACAGAGGTCAGACCATCGCTGTATGAAAATGCACTTTTCCCGATGGTTGTCACGCTCTCCGGAATCGTAAGGGCAGTGATGGCTTTACAGGAAGTAAATGCGCTGCCGCCAATGGTTTCCAGTCCCTCCGGAAGCTGCACTGCTGCAAGTCTGCTGCAGCTGTAGAATGCAAAATCATGAATCGTTTTGATGCCCTTAGGAATGGTGATTTCCGTCAACCCCTGACAGTACCTGAACGCAGATTCTCCAAGCTCCGTCAAGCCCTCCGGCAGCACAACATTCGTCAGGGTTTCGCACTCGTAAAATGCATAGTTCCCGATGCTTGTCAGTTTCTCCGGCAGGTTGATTTCTATCATTGAATCGCAGCCATAGAACGCTTCCTCATCAATGCGCGTCAGCCCCTCCGGCAGTACAACTCTTGTCACGGCTCTGTTATTGTAAAACGCAGACACACCGATCGCGGTGACATTTGCAGGAATAACAGTCTCACCCTCGCAGTTTGGTGCTGCAATCAGAATATCGCTGACAATGACAAACGGATTTTCCTCCAACTGGGTATTGTACCACGGGTTATTGTAAAACGCCTTTTTACCGATGTATTCCACGCTGTCGGGAACTGTGATGGAGGCAAGTGCAGTACAGCTGTAAAATGCTTCTTCTTCAATGCGTGTTACGCCCTCAGGAATGCTGATCGTCGTCAGTGCGGGGCAGTTGGAAAACAGCTGACTGCTGATCGTTTCCAGATTTGCCGGCAGGCTGACCGTGGTCAGTGCCTCACATTCCTCAAGCGCACCTTCTCCCAGTGTTGTCACGCTGTTGGGGATGGTAATGCTGGTCAGCTCGTCATTGTAAGCAAATGCACCGTCGGCGATGGTCGTCACGCTGTCGGGGATGACATAGGATGCGACATCCTTGAATGCAAACGCATGGTCCGCAATGACAGTAACCGGTACGCCGTCAATTTCTGCCGGAATTTTGACCGGTGTTTCCTCGTCTTCAATGGAATAGCTGGAATCGGTAATTTCAATATGGTCGCCGTAGTTGACGTACTCCATATTCCCCAAAGTTCCCTCTACGCCTGCATTTTCCGTTTCCTCGCTTGCTGCGGAAACGATGCTGACCGGCAGTACTGCCGCCGTGCCTGCAAGCATGGCACAGGCTGCCAATGCTGCAATGATTCTGTTTCTTTTCATGTAAGATCCTTTCTGTACTGTGTGCGCCGCACGGAACTTGCAGAGGTTCTTTGCGGCAGTTGTCCTTATCGGTCGCAGAGGGCATGTCAGGGAAGCCTCCTGCGCGGCATTAACTGTGCCGGCGTTTTTGCGCCAATACCCCATTAGTATAGCACATATGGGTAATAAAGTCAAGGAAATCCTGAATTCTGTTAAAATAATGGAACGGCTTGACAAAATCCGTTGTTTGTGGCACAATAATAAGTAACGAAACGAAAGAAAACGGAGGATTTCCTATGCAGACCATCACCCTCGGCAGACATATCCTGCCCAGAACTGCCGCACTTGCGCCCATGGCAGGCGTTGCCGACAGTGCCTACCGCCTGCTTGCCAAGGAACACGGCGCGGCGTTGCTTGTCAGTGAAATGATTTCTGCAAAAGGGCTTTGCTATGACAGCAAGGGCAGTGCGGAGCTGTGCGCGATTACTGCGCCGGAACGCCCCATGGCTCTCCAGCTGTTCGGCAGTGAGCCGGAATTTATTGCCCGTGCCGTGTCCATGGTGCAGGCATACCAGCCGGATTTCATCGACCTGAACATGGGCTGTCCCGTGCCGAAAGTCGTGAATACGGGGGCAGGCTCGGCATTGATGAAAACGCCGGAGCTTGCGGCGGAATGCGTTCGCGCAGCGATCCGCGAATCGGATGTACCGGTGACAGTGAAAATGCGCATCGGCTGGGATGCGGAGCATATCAATGCCGTGGAATTTGCGCAGGCAATGGAAGCGGCAGGCGCAGCGGCAATTACCGTACACGGCAGGACAAAGGCGCAGCTCTATGCCGGACATGCCGACTGGTCGCAGATCGCGGCAGTCAAGGCGGCAGTGTCCGTACCGGTGATTGGCAACGGGGATATTGCCAGTGCACAGGACGCGGCGGCGATGTACGAACAGACGGGCTGCGACCTTGTGGCAGTGGGACGGGCGACCTACGGAAATCCTTGGATCTTCGCGGAAATTGATGCTTATTTCCGCGGCATTCCCTACACGCCACCCACACCGCAGGAACGCATGGAAATGATGCTGCGCCACATCCGGATGATTGTGGAGCAGAGCAAGAAACCGCCGGAAATCGCCATTCGTGAGGCAAGAAAACACGCTTCATGGTACATGACGGGGCATTTTGGCGCGGCGGCATTCCGTGAACGCTGCTACCGCCTGTCCTCGTATGCGCAGGCAGAGCAGCTCGCGGAGGATTTTTTGCAGGTGAATGGGGAGAAATAGCGGGTGTTTATGGAAATTTTACAGGCTCTATAAGGCAGCTGCCGCAAAGGGCACGGGCGCGGATGTGTCTTGGGTGGGTAGATAACGCCGGGATTCCGACAATATACACAAAACCGCCGTACATTTGCTGTATGACTGAGAACGACGCGTGAGCGTCGTTCTCAGCTTGTAGAAAAAGTCTTTTTCTGGGGTTAGCACCCCTGTAACTGCCCCCACCCCAACCCCTCCCCCAACGGGGGAGGGGCTATATTTCGGGGACTTCGTCCCCAAACCCCTTTTGCGGAGCTATCGCTCCGCGTTTGATTTTAGGTTTTTCGACAGACTGAGAACGACGCGTGAGCGTCGTTCTTTTTGTTGAATTTTCGACAGCTTTTATGGAATATGTACATAGAATATACACAGATTTTATGATAAATGTGCATTGATTTTTCTCCGGATTTATGGTATAATACAGGTAAGGAAAAAAATAGAATTTTTTCAGGAATGTGTGGGGTGATACCAATGGAGAACAAATGCTGGCTATGGTTTCAGCATTAACAATGCGCTGTGGTTCGTTTTCTGCAATGTCTGTATCGGCAACCTACGACAACCCGTACGCAGATGACTAATAATTAGAGGAGGTAATACTATGAAAAAGAAAATGATTGCACTGCTCACCGCACTCTGCTGTGCATGTTCCGTGGCTTCGCTGACAGCTTCTGCTGAACATGACCGTAGATGGGAATTCGTAGAACTTGAAAACGGTGGGCTTGGCTGTATTAATGACAGATGCAGCTATGGGCTTCTGGTAGAAACCGGCGATTCCGAAATGACGCTGGACACTCTGGTTCCGTTCGGTTATGTGGATATAAAAGACAAGGAACGGTGGGAATTTGATATTTATGGGCTGTATCCACTGGAAGAATATCGCGAACAAATATACCCTACGACATGGAAAGATTATGTGGGAACAAACGGTAATGAGTATATCATCAAAGCCGATTATATGACGGATGATGAACTGGAGACACTGGCAAGACAACTGACAATGGAGCTTGACTTTGTGGAGAATGTACAAATCATCAATTATGTATATACATCTCCTTATGTAGATTTCCAGGGTTCGTTTACCGCAAAGCTTGCGGACACGGCGCAGGATCCGAAATCCATTGATTTTTCCGCAATGCCCGAATTGAATGGCTTTACAATTCAAGGTTCATACGATCAAGGCTTTACGGTGAATTCTGAAAAGGGAGAGTCGGAATCCTATTGTGCGGCTGTCGATTGTAAAGGCTATGAGATGTATCTGAAGCTGAACGAATTTGCAGACAGTGTGCAGGAGAAGTACAGCGATGTGTTTGCAGAATTCGAGCCGCAGTTCCTGTTGGCTGCTCTCGGAGTAGAGCCTGTTATGCATCTTACCCCCATCTGGGACAATGCCGGCGACTCCAACTCCGACGGTGAAGTGGATGCCTCCGACGCTGCAAACGTCCTGACCATTGCCGCACAGAACGGCACGGGTGCTGCCATCAAGGCAACTGCCGCCGATGACGTGAACGCGGATGGTGCAGTCAATGCCGCTGACGCTGCCGCAGTTCTTTGCTATGCTGCCGCAAAAGGCACGGGCGCGGATGTTTCCTGGGTTGACATTCTGCGCAGATAATTCCCGAAAATCTGGTAATTTCACCAATATAGAACAAACCGCCGTACATTTGCTGTACGGCGGTTCCTTTTGGGCACCGCTAAAAACCTCCCTCACGGCAGAATTTCTGCTCGTGTTCCGGTTTTTAGAACTGCCCTTTTGTTATTGATTCAGATATTCGCGCAAGGTCATTGTACCGCCTGTGCCGGAATATGCGGCATAGGTCAGGATGATGGCAGCGTCAGCAGCGTCAAAATCGCCGTCACGGTCTACGTCAATATCCCGTTCCTGCTCTGCGGTCAGTCCGCTTGCACCGCCTGCGCCAACGGCTGCGGATGCCACCAGAATTTGTGCCGCATCGGATGCGTCCGCATTTTTGTCACAGTTGACATCGCCGAACGCGTCCAGTACAGTGACGGTGAATGCCGCTGCACAGCGCACGTCCTCGTTCTTTTCCGCGTTGAAGAACTGATAAATGACAGTGATCTCCTGCTCGCCCGGCACTGAGGGGTTGTAGTCGCTAAGAACGTATCTCTCCACATATCTAATTTCTTCCGCATCGAACTCCGTAATGACAATCTGCTCGCTGTCGAAGATCCGCACCTCGCCGAAAATGCCCGACAGATCAAGCGGTTCATCCATTCTGTATGTCAGCTTGTCCGGCAGCCGATTGAGCTTCATTTCAAAAACACAGCGTTCCGGCTCTGCATTCAGGTCAATCAGCTCCACGATAAAGCTTGCGGTTGCGATAATGTCCTCGTTCTTTTCGTGGTTGAAATCATGGTATGTTACAGTGATGTTCTGTTTGCCATAGACATTCTTGTCCAATCCGGTGATGGAGAAATGTGCAGGGTCAAGCAGCGGATTGAACTCCTCATATACCAGCTCCTCGCCGTTTTCGCTCTCATGCCATACATTCACGCGCAGACCGGTAGCATCCAGCTGCCAGCCATCGCTTTCATTGTAGGTGTAGTCTGCATAGAGTGTCTTTACCGGCATGACTGCAATTTCCATGCGCGCGCCCTGTGTCATTTCGGTGCTTGTTGTGGTGGTTGTGGTCGTGCTGGCGGTGGTTGTGGTCGTGCTGGCGGTAGTTGTAGTGGTCACGGTAGTTTCTTCTGCCTTGACATCGACCTTGAAAGAAACGGCTGCTCTGACATCCTCATTGAAATCCGAGTTGAATTTCTCATAGATCACCAGAACTTCCTGCTCGCCGACCTTGTTCGGATC
>SVNO01000010.1 GCA_015066845.1 Ruminococcus sp.
GACAGAGGATTTTCGCATCAATCCGAAGGATTATGCTGTTGAAAACGGCGGTATCATCTTCCCGAATCCCAATGCCCCTACAGGCGTTCTGGAATCTCTGGAAACCATCGAGGAAATCATCAAGGCAAATCCCGAATCCGTTGTGATGGTCGATGAAGCGTACATTGATTTCGGCGGTGAAAGTGCATTGTCACTTCTGGATAAGTACGAAAACCTGTTGGTTATCCAGACATTTTCCAAATCCCGTTCCATGGCAGGCATGAGAATCGGTTTTGCCATCGGAAGCGAGAAAATGATAAAATACCTCAATGACGTGAAATTCTCCGTCAATTCCTATACCATGAATCCCCTCACGCAGCTCTGCAGTGCACAGGCAGTCAAGGATGCGGCATATTTCCGCCAGACCACCGGACGTATTGCAGCAACCCGTGAAAATGCAAAGGAAAGGCTGACCGCACTGGGCTTTATGTTCCCCGATGCGATGAGCAATTTTATCTTTGCAACGCATCCGCAATATGATGCAGGGGAAATTTTCGCCGCACTCAAGGAACGCAGAATTTATGTCCGTTACTGGAATAAGCCGAGAATCAGCCAATATCTGAGAATCACCATTGGCACGGACGAAGAAATGGACGCATTCTTTGCCGCATTGGAGGACATCCTCCGCACACTCCCGAAACGAGGTGACGTATGAATACTGCATCCGTAACCAGAACCTCCCGTGAAACCGACATCACGGTGACCATTCTGCCGGAAAACGGTGCAACTGAAATTTCCACGGGTGTGGGCTTTTTTGACCACATGCTGACGGCTCTGTCCGTACACAGCAGAATTCCCATGCACATCAAGGCAGTCGGTGACATCCATGTCGATGCTCACCATCTTGTGGAGGATACGGGCATTGTTCTCGGTCAGGCACTTGCCAAGGCATTGGGGGACAAAAGCGGCATTGCCAGATATGGTTCTGCTTATATCCCCATGGACGAAGCCCTTGCATTCTGTTCCCTTGACATCAGCAACCGCCCGTTTCTCGTGTTCAACGGGGAGTTTACCAATCCCATGTGCGGTGCGTATGACTGCTGTCTGACGGAGGAATTCCTGCGCGCATTTGCATTCAATGCAGGCATCACGCTCCATGTCAATATTCTGTACGGAAAGAACGACCACCACAAAATTGAAGCAGCCTACAAGGCAGTTGCCCATGCCCTGCGCATGGCAGTGACACCCACACAGGCAGGCGAATGCTTCTCTACGAAAGGAATGTTAGGATGATCGCGATTGTAGATTACGGCGCAGGAAATATTTTCAGCGTCAAGAATGCTCTGGATTATCTGGGGCTGGAAAGCAAGCTGACGGACGATGCTGCAGAACTGGAAGCAGCGGATAAAATCATCCTTCCCGGCGTTGGTGCATTTCCGGCAGCGATGAAAATGCTCAAAGCCAAGGGACTCGATAAAGTTCTTTGCGAGCAGGCACAGAAAAAACCGCTTCTGGGCATTTGTCTTGGTATGCAGATGCTTCTGTCAAAGAGCTATGAATTTGAAGAATGCGAGGGGCTCAACCTCATCGAAGGCGAAGTTGACCTCATTGACGCTCCCGACCTCATCATCCCCCATATGGGCTGGAATGAGCTGGAGATACAGAACGACTGTCCGCTTCTGAAAAACCTCGGAGATGCGCCTTTTGTGTACTTTGTGCATTCCTATGCAGCAAAGTGTGCGGACAAGGATCTTGCTGCATGGTGTGAATACGGCGGCAGAGTCCCTGCAATGGTCTGGGATGGAAAGAACGTCTACGGCGCACAGTTCCACCCCGAAAAGAGTGGGGAAGTGGGACTGCAGATTCTGCGGAATTTCGGGGAGCTGTAAATACAAGGAGTCATATCTTCTTCGGTTTGAATCCCCCAAAAGGGCAGGAGGAATTTAGCTATGAATCAATTTTCTCATGCGGCAGATATTTCGCCGCAGGTTCGTAACCTTTATAGTCAGCTTCGCACACGTCCGGGACTATTTCTTGGCGATGCCGGTGAAAGCCTGACGCTTCTGGAAACCTATCTGCGCGGACTGATGGGAATCTCCCTGATGGAGCAAACACCGTTGGAATATGTATTCCTCCCCGATGGCTTTCTTGCATATGTTATCGCCCATTATCACCGCAAAGAGGATGCCCGTAATTATGCTTCCATCATCCGTCAGGAGGAGGCAGGGGAGCGAGCCGCTTTCTTGAAATTCTGGGAACTTCTTGATGCGTATCTCGTCAGCCTTGGCTATGCCCCGATTGCATATCTGCCCCGAAAAACGGAATTTTCGCATGAGGACGGCATTTGCATGGCATATTTTACCGATATGGACAAGCTTGCCAAATCCTATATGCAGACCTTTAATGCACCGCCATGGAATGACCAGTGGACGGAAAAAGCCGCCTGTGACCGCATGTATGAATTGTATCGGATGCCCGGTTTTCTGGGGATGGTATTCTGGGAACATCAAATGCCTGTGGGTGCAGTACTCGGCAGGACGGAACGCTATTATGACGGAGAGTATTTTCAGCTAATTGAGTGCTGGATACAGCCGCATTTACAGAGAAAAGGCTACGGAACGCAGCTCATGCAAAGGCTGGAGGAAATCCTTCAGGCGCGGAGTATCAAAAAAATTTACCTGATAACAATGCACAGTACAGCGGCAGCGGCATTCTATCAACGCTGCGGCTTTTCGTGCGATGATTCACAGTGCATCATGCAAAAAATTCTGCCATAACTATGGCATCCACCCCATCCGACACCGCCCATTCACTTTGGGCATTCACCACTTGAAAGGAGTATACAGATGAATCTCGACCGACTCAGCCACAATGCAAGTGCCATCATCAAAATGTTCAATCACGTTTTCAAAACAGAGGATGGCGTTGACCTGCAGAAAGCACTTTTGTATGCAGCAGGATTGGCAGGTTATGCCTGCCATCAGGCAGTGCTTGCAACGAAAGGGGAATTTGTCGTCATTGAAAGAAAAGACGGGAAGCGTTTCTATATGGGCAATGCTGTGAACCATTTCCTGCTGGAAGGAGAGTACAGCGTGTTGTCTTTCTGCAACGGATTCATTGCGCATTTTTCCAAGGAAGAATGCCCCGATGCAATGGAACTTGTCAGAAATGCCGTAGCAGCAATGCAGACACCGGATTATCGTATCTGGAACTACTGCGCTCCCGATGTTGCATATGGACTTGTGAAAGAATGCTGGGATGGCATTTATGACAACATGACTGCAAAGTATTGCGAAAGTCCGGAGGAATGGCCTGTACTGTTTGCCATTGTTGCGCAGAATATTATGGCGCAGGCATTGGAAAAGACTTCTGCATCACAGCTGTACTGCATGGCACTCGAATGTGCGCTCTACATTTCCAAAATGGATGACGATTCGATCTGATTGAAAGGAGAACAGTATGGACAAAGCCGAAATCATGTCCCTTTTAGGACACGAAGGCAAAGAGTGGGGCGTTCGCAGAGGAAATGTCTCCACCACCATCCCTTTTTCTGATGGCGAGTGGATTTCACTCGATTTTCATAACTTCACCGAACAGGAAGTATGCGACCTGCTCGACAGGGAATTCCTCATTCAGCTCAGGGACAGGCTGCCGGAGCTGGTGGAAAAGTGCCTTGAATATGCAGAGGAAAACGACTTGTACAAAACATGGTATTCCGATACCGGACTTGCGTTTGATTTTTGCGGCGTAAATTTCAAAAAGAATTACGAAAAATCCCTGTTCACACTGGAATTCGATGCCGGAGATAACCCCGATGAGTTCCAGTCCGAATGGATGGTATCCATCGGCTTTGACAGAGATTTCCGCCTGACCGATGAGGTGCTGGAAGAAAGCATCTGGAGATAACTGCAATGGAATCTACATCACTCAATTTTTTTGGCATAAACATCGAACAGGAAGGCGACACGCAGGACTGTGCTGCATTTCAGACCGCCGAGATCCCGCCGGAGCTGGAATCGGAGATGATGCGTATGCAGACGGAAAACGAAAGCCTTCTGAAAAAAGCAGAGCTTCCGCTGCCGCTGACAATCATAAAATTTATCTCTTGGTTCGGTTGGATTGTCGTGCTTCTGGGCACTCTCAAATCCGATGTCAGCTTCATGGAGGGCTACCGCAATGCCCCTGCTCTGCACTGGGGCGGTGTCATCTGCTTTTTCCTCTGGCTGGGAATCTTCCTCTATGGCAGAAAGCGCATGAAGCAAATTGACAAAAGCACCGATCTTGCGGAACATATACAGGATTCGGAGAAACTGTATTCCGATCTCCGGCAGGCACTCGCCGTTCCGGAGGATGCACGGGAAATGGATGTGCTCGGCGAACACTATGTGCTGAAAGATGGTAAGCCCCGCCACAAGGACGCAGGTCTGACACAATACCTTAATTTCAACATGGCGGCGTTTGTTCGTGACGGCAATTTCTGCCTTGCAGATACCGTACAGCGTTGGGAGATTCCCCTGTCCTCCATCCGCAGTATGACGCTTGTCAAAAAGCGCGTCAGCTTTCCGGAATGGCACAAGGATGAGCCCTTCAATTCTAAGAAATACAAGCCCTACAAGATCACAAGCAACAGCTACGGACACTTCTTTTCGTACTATTACCGCATCGAGATCCATGATATCCGAGGGGACTTTTTCCTGCTCGTGCCGCATTTTGACGGCGAAGTGTTCACGGAGCTGACGCATATCCGACCGGAAGAAAACCAATAAGGAGGCATACCATGCAGGACAAAACCGATTTTTCAACTTTATCATGTAATGATACAGAGTTTCACTGGGTATATACCTACAAAAAGCTCTCAGAATACGCCTTTTCCCACTATTTGTTTTTCAGCTCCGTGCAGAATCCGGAGCTGGAGATCTATCTCCAGTTTTCGGCAAATGAATCCTTTGGCGATCCGCAGGGCGGCATTTCCTGCCTGCTGCACGGTCAGCCAGCAACGCTGAATCTCTGCGATCCGGACACCGCAAAGCAGCTGCTTGGCTATGCCCTGCAAAACTGGTGCGATGAAACGGACACGGGCAGATTTGACATTCACGGCTGTGAATGCATCCTCAAAGAACTCGGCTACTCTGACTTTTACGAGGAGGATGCCCCCGGCACTGTGCAGGACTATTACGAGGACATCCGCAAGCTCTGTGCCGTAACGGATGAACTTGGCGGAAGCTGCACATTCGATCCGCCAGCCACCGAGCAGGAATTGCAGGAAGCAGAGCAGAAGATCGGCTGTCCGATTCCGGAGCAGTACAAACAGTGGCTCATGCTGACCAAGTACGCCAATATGACCGATGGCGGCTCAGATCTGTTCCTGCCGTATGCTTGCGAGGGAACGGATTATGTGTGCATCGGCACGGTGATCGGTGACGGCGATGATTATTATTTCAACAAGAAAACCGGACGTTTTTTCCGTGAATTCGAGGGACGCGAGATCACGCTGTTCGACAGCTTTACCGATTTGCTCAGCGATCTCTACGGCTGGATCGAACATTGCGCCGATGATGAATACGGCGATGAATGGGGAGAAGTCTACGACGAAATGTTTCCGGAGGAGGAATGACCATGATCCGCTGGCACAACAAGGAAGATGACATGTGGGAGGGCAGCTTTCAGAGCCGCATCCTGCGCAACGAAGCCGATCAGCCCGAACTATTCATCTGCATTCAGAATCCCGACGATGCCGACTACGCACAGCAGTGCGTCGAGCACTGCAATACACTGACCGACTCCGTGCTGGACGCTATCTGCATGGGGATCGTGAAGTGCGCCGCACAGGGCGGCATGGAGGAGGATTTCGAATTGCCGGAGCTTGACAATGTGCGTGACATCCTGCAATATTGTTGGTTCACAACGCTCTATGCCGACAATTCCGGAAACGGCATTTCCTACATTGCCGAAGGTGAGGGCGAATGGGGCGAGGTCATTGGCTTTGTGATTCGAAATGGCGAGCTTGTGTATGTCGGCACGGAGTATTTTGAAGCGTGACGGAGAAGGAGCATGAACATGAAAAAAGAAAAACCTGCCCCCATTCCCCGTACCTGCGAATGCGGCACGCCCATGCAGAAATGTGAATTTTTCATGGGTATGGCATGTGCTGCACAAATTCGTGTCCCGAATGGCTACAATTTCCCGAAGTGCTATAACGCCAACGCCCATTTCTGCGAAAAATGCGGAAAAGTGACGTTTTTTGCGGATGGTGTCGGGGGAGAGAAGAAATCATAATTTTGGACATCTGATAAAAAGGAGCACACCATGAAAGAATACAAAATGATTACAGCAAAGCTCGAATTTGCGGAACAGCCGAATACTGTGAAAGGCAGTGTCAAATCTTTTTTCTTTCCGGATGATGAGCAGGCAAAAACCGATCAAATTGAGAGAATCATGAATCAGATGAGCGAAGAGGGATGGGAGGTCATCAATGTTGCTCCCATGCCCCAGCCCCATCATGAGATGGTGCTGATCACCTTTGCAAGAGAACGATACATGTGATAGAAAGGACATTCCCATGATTATTTTACCCGCAATTGACATCAAGGACGGCAATTGTGTCCGTCTTGTCCGCGGCGACTACGGCACAGCCCACAAGGTCGCTGAGGATTATATGCAGACTGCCAAAAGCTTCATTGAAGCCGGTGCAGAATGGATTCATATGGTAGACCTCGATGGTGCAAAGGATGCAAAGCCTGTCAATACCGACATTTTTCTGGATGTGGCAAAGAACACCTCCCTCAAAGTAGAGGTCGGCGGCGGCATCCGCACCATGGAAACCATGGAATACTACCTGACAAACGGCGTTTCCAGAGTCATTCTTGGTTCTGTAGCTCTTAAAAATCCCGCACTTGTGGAAGAAGCTGTCAAGGAATACGGCGAGAGAGTTGCAGTCGGCATTGATGCAATGAATGGCTTTGTTGCCGTGGAGGGCTGGCTGGATTCCTCCACCGTGGACTATATTTCCCTTGCAAAGGAAATGGAAAAAATGGGCGTGAAAACCATCATCTTCACCGATATTTCCAAGGATGGTACGCTCAGCGGCGTCAATCAGGAACAGCTCTCCGCACTGCATGACGCGGTAGGCTGCAACATCATCGCAAGCGGCGGTGTGCATACCATGGACGACATCCGTGCATGTCAGAAAATGGGACTGTACGGTACGATCTGCGGCAAATCCCTCTATCAGGGAACACTCTCCCTTGCAGAGGCTGTCGCTTATACAAAGGAGGGCTAATATGCTTGCAAAACGAATTATTCCCTGTCTTGACGTGCGTGACGGCAAGGTGGTCAAGGGTGTCAATTTCGAGGGCATCCGCGAGGTCGGCGATCCCGTGGAATGCGCCGCTGAATACAACAAGCAGGGTGCGGATGAAATCGTATTCTACGATATTACCGCATCCCATGAGGGCAGAGGTGTGATGCTTGATGTTGTCCGTGAAACAGCAAAGCGTGTATTTGTACCGCTGACTGTCGGCGGCGGCATCAAGACCGTGGATGACATCCGCGAAACGCTCCGCGCCGGTGCGGATAAGGTGTCCGTCAATTCACAGGCTGTCCAGAATCCGCAGCTCATTAAGGACGGTGCGGATATTTTCGGCAGCCAGTGCATCTGCGTGGGCATTGACGCAAAGAAAACTCCGAATGGCAACTGGACTGTCTACATCAACGGCGGCAGAATTGATATGCAGATGGATCTGCTCGACTGGGTGAAGAAGGTTGAACAGCTCGGCGCAGGCGAAATCTGCCTCAATTCCATTGACACGGACGGCGTGAAAGGCGGCTTTGACCTGCCCATGCTGAAAGCCGTTGTGGATGCTGTGAATATCCCCGTCATCGCCAGCGGCGGTGCAGGCAAGCTCGGCGATTTTGCGCAGGCTTTCCAGGAAACCGACTGCTCCGCAGCCCTTGCCGCATCCCTGTTCCATTTCAAGGAGCTGACCGTTGGTCAGGTCAAGGACGATTGCCGGAGTAAGGGGATTATTGTAAGATAAGCACTACACCCTTTCGGGTTTCATATTACAGAAAAGAGGATTTCTACCATGATTAAAGTCAATTTCAACGACCTAGACAAATATTTCGCAAAAGCCGACCTCATCCCTGCCATTGCTGTGGATGCGGAAACCAAGGCAGTGCTCATGCTCGCGTACATGAACCGTGAGAGCCTGCAAAAAACGCTGGAAACCGGCTATACATGGTACTGGAGCAGATCCCGTCAGGAGCTTTGGAACAAGGGCGCGACCAGCGGACACCTCCAGAAGGTCGTATCCATTTTCAGCGACTGCGATGACGACACACTGCTCGTCTACGTCAACCAGACCGGTCCTGCCTGCCATACCGGCTCATACTCCTGCTTCTTCAAGCAGATTTATGGCGAAGAAACAGAATGATTTGTCATTTCCACGCAGTCACATAATCCGCCCTTACTGAATATGATGTAGCAAAGGGAATTTCCCTTATTCCATCATAGGAGGGCTATTATGAGCGAATTTACGCAAAACTGCGGCGATGCAGTACCCGTCAAGGTCAACCGCATTTTCGACAGCTGCAGCGACCGCGACTGTCTTTCCAATGTTCCGGTCATTCTCGACAGCGGTGAGCTTCCGTGCAATGTGCACCTTGTCAAGACAAAATGCGTCCGCGTTGCGGATGTAAGTATGCGCCTTGAACCAGTTCCGTTCAATCGTGGCTTCTACAATATTGACCTGACCTTTACATTCCGCGTGGAGCTTCTGGGCTATGCACACGGCTGCGATTGCCCCCAGCTTCTGCATGGTACTGTGTATGCCAGCAAGAGCTGCATTCTTTATGGCAGTGAATCCAATACGCAGACATTTTTCAGCGATGGCTGCCGCATCGGCGCAACGGATGCCTGCTGCGAGGTGGTCAATTTTCCCACTGCCAATGTGCAGGTCGTACCGCCCATTGCACTGGAAACCAAAATTGGCAGCGTCTGCAAGCCGGCAGACCCGTGCGCGGACAACTGCTGTTCTTCCGTGCGTACCGTCATTATGACGTTGGGATTGTTCTCCGTTGTGGAGCTGACGCGCCCTGTGACGGTAATGGTGCAGGCATTTGATTATACCATCCCCAGCAAGGAATGCTGTCTGGATACGGAATCCCCCTGCGCCGTGTTTGACCGGATGCGCTTCCCGACAGAGGAATTCGCGCCGGCATCCCTGCAGCAGGACAGCAACGGCTGCGGATGCACTGACCATGCGTCATAAACCAATCACGGGCGGCAGAACTGCTGCCCGTTTTTTTCACAGAAACCGCGGATTTCTGCGCAAATGCACCGCACTTTTTCTCTGCATTCTCCTGCTTCCGTGCTGGCTTGGCATTGACCGCCGCCTGCGGCCGGCAGCACAGCGCGCCTGCCTGTATGAATGCCGCGCCATGACTGCCCAAGCGGTGGCGCAGAGCGTTTCGGATTCGTTGGAAATGCTCGAAGATATGGAACTTTCCCTGTCCTTTGTCAGCTATGACGGGGAGGGGAATATTACCGGTATTCAGGCAAATTCCGATGCAGTCAACACTGTCCAGACGCTTCTTCTTGCACAGCTCAACGAAGCCCTTGCCGCGCAGCGTGACGCGGAATATTCCGTGCATCTCGGAACGCTCACAGGCTTGTACACCCTGACAGGGCGCGGTGTGGAGCTTCCGCTGCGGTATGTGCCCATGGGAAATGCTCAGGTACAGCTGCAAAGTGATTTTTCCTCCGCCGGCATTAACCAGACCATCCACACCCTGACCGCGGAAATCACCGTACATGCCGGATGTGCCGTGCCGCTTTATCAGGCAGATGTGACGCAGCAGTACACCTATCTCCTTGCGGAAACCGTCATCATTGGCGATGTACCGTCAGTACAATGGAATACACAGAATCCTGCCGGATAGGTGATACACTTCCGGCAGGTTTTTTGAAAAAAAGGTTTGCTATTCTTGTTAAAATGTGGTATAATAAGTATGTATGCAATTTCATTACAGGAGGGTTCTCATGGAACGAAAAGAAGCAGAACAGAGAATTGCAAAATTATCCGCAACGCTGGAACAATGCAATTATGAGTACTATGTGCTGGACAATCCCAGCCTTGATGATTATACCTACGATACCATGATGCGCGAGCTGCGCGCACTGGAGGAACAATATCCCGATTTGCTGTCACCCCAGTCGCCCTCCCAGCGCGTGGGCGGTATGGCATCCAACGATTTCCAGAAAGTATCCCATGCCGTACAGATGCAGAGCTTACAGGATGTCTTTGATTTTGAGCAGGTTGCAGCCTTTGTGACAAGATGCCACGAGGAATTCCCCGATGCTGTTTTCAGTGTAGAGCCGAAAATTGACGGACTTTCCGTATCCCTTGAATACCGTGACGGCAAACTGGAGCGCGGTTCTACCCGTGGCGATGGTTTTACGGGCGAGGATGTTACCGCGAATCTCCGCACCATCCGTTCCATCCCCCTGACGCTCCGTGAAAATGTGCCGTTTGTGGAGGCGAGGGGTGAGGTCTATATGCCCCGTGAGCAGTTCTTTGAACTTGTCCGTCAGCAGGAAGAAGCGGACGAGCAGCCGTTCAAAAATCCCCGTAATGCTGCCGCAGGTTCTCTGCGCCAGAAATATTCCGCAGTCACGGCAAAGCGCAAGCTGGACATTTTCATTTTCAATCTCCAGCAATGCGAAGGCAGGGATTTTTCCACCCATGATGAAACCCTCCGTTTTCTGGAGGATGCAGGTTTCCGCGTTGTGCCGAATCGCAGTATGTGCACAACAACGCAGGAAATTCTGGATGCCATTGCTGCAATCGGCGAGTCCAGAAATAACCTGCCCTATGACATTGACGGCGTGGTCATCAAGGTCAATGACCTTGCGCAGCGCGATGCAATGGGTGCAACTTCCAAAACCCCGAAATGGGCGATTGCCTATAAATTTCCGCCTGAGGAAAAGGAAACCATTCTCCGTGAAATTGAAGTGAATGTCGGCAGAACCGGCGCATTGACACCGGTTGCCGTATTCGATACCATCCTCCTTGCAGGTACAAGCGTTTCCCGTGCAGTTCTGCATAATCAGGACTTCATCACCGAAAAGGACATCCGCATCGGAGATACCATTGTCGTGCGGAAAGCCGGTGATATTATCCCTGAAGTCCTGCGCAGCGTATCCCATGCGGAGGGGGCACAGCCCTACCGTCTGCCGGATTGCTGTCCGGTCTGCGGTGAAAAGGCTGTCCGTGATGAGGAAGAGAGCGTCCTGCGCTGTACGAATATTTCCTGTCCGGCGCAGCTCCACAAGCAGCTGGTGCATTTTGCATCCAGAGATGCAATGAATATTGACGGACTCGGTCCCGCCATCATCACAGCCCTGATTCAGGCAGATTTCATTCACGATGCCGCAGACCTGTATTCCCTGACAAAGCCCCAGCTTCTGACGTTGGAGGGCTTCAAGGAGAAATCCGCAGACAATCTGCTCAATGCCGTTGCAGCCACGAAAGCCGCACCCCTTGACAGGGTGATATTTGCACTTGGCATCCGTAATATCGGACAGAAAGCCGCAAGCCTTCTGTGCGCCCATTTTGGCTCGCTGGATGCAATTACCGCGGCAGAAAAGTCACAGATTGCAGAAATTGAGGGCTTCGGCGAAATCATGGCGCAGAATTTGTGGAATGCGCTGCACGACTCGAATGTCATGCACCTGCTCGAACGTCTGCGTAATGCAGGACTGACGATGGCATATGAAAAGCCGGAAGTCAACGAAAACGCTTTCTTTACAGGAAAAACCTTTGTCCTGACCGGTACGCTTTCCCAGATGAAGCGTACTGAAGCCAAAAAAGCCATCGAATCCGCCGGCGGCAAGGTCAGTGGTTCGGTATCGAAAAAAACCGATTATGTCATTGCCGGTGAGGATGCCGGCAGCAAGCTGACAAAGGCGCAGGAACTGGGCGTTTCCGTGCTCAGTGAAGCCGAATTTATCGCAAAATTACAGTAAGGGTGAATGCTATGAACATTGACATACCGCATATCGCAAAGCTTGCTGCCCTGCGCGTGGAAGAGGGGGAGCTTGCAGATTTGCAGCGCGACATGGCAGAGATTGTGCAGATGCTTGTGCATCTTCCCAAGGTGCAGGAACAGGTTCTGCCGGACGCTGCCAATGCCATGATGCTGCGTGAGGATGTGGTTGTACCGTCAGAATGCACACCGCAGCAGCTTTTGCAGAATGCGCCGCAGGTTCATGCGGATTGTGTTGTTGTTCCGCAAACCATGCAGGAGTCAGAATCATGATGCTATATCAGAAAAGTGCAGCGGAGCTTTCATATATGCTGCAAAACGGCGAATGCAGCGCAGCAGAACTGCTCACACAGGTGCACTCGCGCATGGAACAGCTTGAGCCGGAGCTTGGCGCGTACCTGACGTGCGCTGAGGATTGTATGCAGCAGGCGATGGCAGTTGACGCTGCCCGTGCAAGGGGGGAGCAGCTCCATCCGCTTGCCGGTATTCCGATTGCCATCAAGGACAATATTTCCACCAAGAATCTGCGGACTACCTGTGGTTCCAAGATGCTTGAACACTATATCCCCCCCTATGATGCCACCGTCATCCGCAAGCTTCGCGATGCCGGCATGGTCATCCTCGGCAAGACCAATATGGACGAATTCGCCATGGGTTCAAGTACGGAAACCTCGTATTTCCACCCCACGCGCAATCCGCTTGCCCATGACCGTACAGCCGGCGGTTCATCCGGCGGCAGTGCAGCCGCAGTTGCAGCAGGGGAGGCAGTGCTTGCCCTTGGTACGGATACGGGCGGTTCTATCCGCCAGCCGGCAGCATTCTGCGGCGTGGTGGGATTCAAGCCGACCTACGGCAGTGTGTCGCGCTATGGGCTGATTGCCTATGCGTCTTCCTTCGACCAGATCGGTACATTCAGCCGTACTGTACGCGATGCCGCCATGCTCACGCAGCTCCTCTGCGGTCACGACCCGATGGATGCAACCAGTGCACAGCGGAGCTATCCTGATTTTGCAGCGGAGCTTATGCCGGAGATTCACGGTCTGCGCATCGGCATTCCGAAGGAGTATTTCGGCAGCCATGTGCAGGACGATGTGAAATCCGTTGTGTCTGCTGCACTGCATCGTATGGAGCAGATGGGCGCACAGCTTGTGGAGATTTCGCTCCCATCTACGGAATATGCCGTTAATGCGTACTATATTCTCGCCTGCGCGGAAGCGTCCTCCAATCTTGCAAGGTTTGACGGAACGCGGTTCGGCTATCGTGCACAGGGCTGTACAAGTCCGGCGCAGCTGTATGAACGGACGCGCAGCGAGGGATTCGGCAGGGAAGTCAAACGCCGGATTCTGCTGGGAACTTTCGTGCTCAGTGCAGGCTATTACGAGGATTGCTACCTCAGAGCAAGGGCAGCACAGCGCAGCATTGCACAGGAATTGCACGAAGCACTGCGCTGCTGCGACCTGATTGCCGCGCCCTCCGCGCCCGAACCTGCGTTTTTGCTTGGGGAGCGTCTGAACCATCCCGTGCAGATGTACCAGTCCGATTTGTGCACCGTTCCTGCCAATCTTGCCGGACTTCCGGCAATCAGCATTCCATGCGGCAGCGTGGACGGTCTGCCGGTGGGCTTGCAATTGCTGGGCAGACCATTCGGAGAACGCACAATTCTCAATGCTGCCCATGCTTATGAACTGGAGGTGCAGAATGCCGCAGTTTGAAACAGTCATCGGTCTGGAGGTTCACGCGGAACTGAATACTGCCTCCAAGATTTATTGCAGCTGTAAGAATGCGTTCAGCCGCGAACCGAATACACAGATTTGTCCGGTCTGCATGGGATTGCCCGGTGCATTGCCGGTTCTGAACAAAAAGGTTGTGGACTATGCCATCCGCATGGGACATGCACTCCACTGCCGCATCCGCAGCGTCAGCCGACAGGACAGGAAGAATTATTTCTACCCCGATCTGCCCAAGGCATACCAGATTTCACAGGCACAGTTTCCACTGTGCGAAAACGGTTTTCTGGAGATTGAAGCGGACGGTATACAACGGCGCGTGGGCATTGCGCGCATTCATATTGAGGAGGATGCCGGAAAGCTTCTGCATGATAGTGCGTGCACCGGTACGCTTGTGGATTTCAACCGCTGCGGTGTACCGTTGATTGAAATTGTCACACAGCCCGACCTGCGCAGCAGCAGCGAAGCAAAGGCATTTCTGGATGCCATCAAATTCATTCTGCGCTATCTGAATATCTCCGACTGTCGGATGCAGGAGGGTTCTATCCGCTGTGATGTGAACGTTTCCGTCCGTCCGGTTGGCAGTACGGAATATGGAACGCGCTGTGAAATGAAGAATGTCAACAGCTTTAGTGCTGCCGTCCGTGGGATTGCTTATGAGGCGCAGCGACAGATTGCCATTCTGGAGGCAGGCGGTATTGTGGAGCAGGAAACGCGCCGCTGGGATGATGCCGCAGGCAGGAGCGTTCCAATGCGTTCCAAGGAGGATGCACACGATTACCGCTATTTTCCAGAACCCGACCTTTTGTCCATTGTTGTGGATGAAGCGCGTGTCCGGATGCTGTATGAAAGTCTGCCGGAACTGCCCGATGCCAAAATCCGCCGCTATTGCAGGGAATACGGCATTACAAGGGAGGAGGCAGTGCAGCTTGCCGAAACGCCGGAACGTGCCGCCTATTTCGATACCTGCGTCATGCAGGCACAGTGCAGTGCACAAAGTATCTGCAACTGGCTGCTTGCGGATGCTGCAAAATATACCAATGATACGGGAATTCCCATTTCCGACACCTGCATGACGCCGCAGCGTCTGACTGCTCTGATTGCAGCAGTGGAGGAGGGACAAATTTCCAATTCTGCCGGAAAAACCGTTTTTCAGGAAGTACTGCGGCAGGACAAAGAGCCTGCGCAGCTGATTGCTGCACTGGGCTTGCAGCAGAATTCCGATAGTGCCGCACTGGCACAGCTGATTGATACCGTGCTTGCCGCCAATGCAAAATCCGTTGCGGATTATTGCCGCGGAAAAACGAATGCACTCGGTTATCTGGTCGGACAATGTATGAAAGCCTCCGGCGGCACGGCAAATCCGAAGATGCTGCGGGAGATTCTCATACAAAAATTAGAGTGATACCGCGCAAAAAACAGGACGTTTGTTGGGCATCTGTTTTTTCAGCTGATTGCACAAAGATGACGTGCTGAGCCGCAGGCGGTCTTTCTGCGGTGTTGCCATAGATACATATCCGTCACAGGAGGATTTATATGAAGTTTGAATTCAACAAACGTTATAATACCATCGCACTGTACTCCATCATTGTTTTTGCCATCTGTCTGCTGATGATTATGATAGCATTCCGCATTGAGATTTTCACCAATGCCTTTTCCAAAATCGTCAGCGTCAGCTCGCCCATTATCTGGGGCTTTGTCATTGCCTATCTGCTCAATCCGCTGATGAAGAAGATTGAGAATTTGCTGGGCAAGTTCATCAACCGGAAGAAACCGCACAAACGACTCGTCCGCGGCTTGTCCGTGACCATCTGCGTTGGTTTGCTCATTGCCGTACTCGCTGCATTGATTGCCAGCATCATTCCGGAAATCATGACCAATATCCAAAGCATCAGCGACAAGGTAATGGACCCGCAGTTTTTGCACCATATGGAGCTGAAAATCCGTGAGGTTTTCGATAAGCTTTCCGAGAAAACTGCATTCCTCGGCGAGGATCTGATGCTGAATTTTGAGAATACAGAAGCCATGCTTCTGAGCATCCTCGACCAGATCGAACCAAATCTCCAGAAAATCTTCTCATCCGATGGCTTTCTTGCCAATCTGACCAATGGTCTGATGAATGTCCTGAACACCATCAAGAATGCCGCCCTCGGTGTCATCGTTTCCATCTACCTGCTCTACAGCAAGGAACTATTCATTGCACAGGGCAAGAAGATAATTTGCGCACTCTTTTCTCCTACCGCAGCGCGCAGAATTTTCCGTTTTGCGTCCAATGTCAACAACAAGTTTATCGGCTATTTCACAGGCGTGGCACTCGACTGCACTTTGATGTGTATTTTCACCTTTATTTTCATGACCATCTTCAAGATGCCGTATGCCGTCCTCATCAGCCTCCTGCTTGGTCTGACCAATGCCATCCCGATTTTCGGTCCGTATATCGGCTCGATTCCCTCCGTTGTGCTCATGTTCCTTTTCATGCCGGAAAAAGCACTGATTTTCCTTATTTTTGTCGTTGCCATCCAGCAGATCGACGGCAATATCATCGCTCCGAAGATTCTCGGCGACCAGCTCGGCTTGTCCGCATTCTGGATTCTCTCGGCAGTATTCATCGGCGGCGGTCTGTTCGGTCTGGTTGGTATGATTGTTGCATCGCCCATGTTTGCGGTTATTTACAGCATTGCCAGTGAATTTGTCAACGAGCGTCTGTATGAAAAGGGAATGCCCGTCAAGACAAAGAGTTATATGCAGGCATTCAATCCGGAAGAAACGCTCTATCCCGATGAGGCAGAAATTGTCAGCATGGAAAAGGCAATGCTCACCCATGAAGAAGAAACGGAAACCGCACCGGAACAGGAACAACCTGCACCGCAGACAAAAAAAGAACTGCTTCCCGCTGAACGCGGAAAGCAGAGAAAACCCAGAACAAATCATCCGAAGCGGAAATCCGGAAAATAACGTCTGACAAATTCCGGCATGTTTGCAGTAATGCACTTGCCGGAAAGATGGGACAGACAGGAATCTTCCAGTCCGGAAAAGGTCAGGGCGTATGCGCAAAGGCATTGGTTTTCCTCTGCGCTGCGACCGGTCGCATATTTCGGGTCGCCGAGCAGCGGCGCACCGAGATGGGCAAAATGTGCGCGAATCTGGTGGGTTCTGCCCGTGAACAGGTCAATGTGCACCAGCTGGCGGCTGCCGTTCTGCGCAAGCACACGGTAGCCCGTGCGGATTTTCTGCCAGCTTTTGTCGGGCGGTGAATCCAGTACCTTTACCATGTTCTGCCGGCTGTCCTTTTTCAGCCATGCCGTGCAGACATCTGAACGCTTCGGCAGTGGTGCGGCAGTGATGGCAAGATATGCTTTCTGCACCTGACGGTCGCGGATGGCAGCGTTCATCACACGCAAAGCCTGCGCATTTTTGGCGGCAATGACAAGTCCCTCCGTGTTGCGGTCAATGCGGTTGCACAGGGCAGGGGAGAAGGTCTGCTCCTCGTCCGGATGGTATTCACCACGGTCGAGCAGGTATTTCTGAATCTCGTCAATGAGCGAAACGGCATTCTTTTCGTTTCCGCCATGCGCATACATGCCGGAGGGTTTGTACACAATGAGAACATCCGCGTCCTCGTAGACCGGTGTGATATTGCCGGAAGCTGCACGATGCAGTGTTTTTCCGGCAGTAGCGAAGAATTCTTCTTTGACGTAAAGCGTCAGAACATCGCCGCATTGCAGAATTTCCATTCCCTTGCAGCGTGAGCCGTTGTATTTGATGTCCTTTTTGCGGATAAGCTTGTAGAGCATCCCTTTGGGCATATCCGGCATCAGCTTGAGCAGGAATTTGTCCAGCCGTTGACCGGCATCATTCTGTAATATGGTAACAGTTTTCATTAGGATTTCCCTTTCTGTATGGTATTCGTAATCATTATACCATATTTTTCAGCATTTGAAAAGAGGAAAGCGCGATCCTATCAAAAAAATATATTTGGGGGTAAAACATGAACGAAGAAATCAAAGATGAAAAGAAAGAAGCGAAGAACCCGAAGAATCTCCATGCAGGACACCGCAAGAGAATGCGCCAGCGTTTCCGTGAAACCGGACTTGCAGGTTTTGCAGAGCATGAAGTACTTGAGCTGCTGCTCTTTTACTCCAATCCGCAGAAGAACACCAATCCTGACGGACACAGGCTGATTAACCGCTTTGGTTCACTCAAAGGCGTATTGGATGCCAGCTATGAGGAATTGCAGGAAGTCGAAGGAATCGGTGAAGCTTCCGCGACACTCATCAGACTCCTGCCGCAGATCTACAAGCTCTACAGCATCTCTGAACAGCGCAACAAGCCACTCAAGAAAATTGATGACCGCTGCCGTTTTTTCTACGAGCAGCTGGGCGCGGAATCCAAGCAGGAAGTACTGCTGCTGGCATGTCTTGATGACAGACTGCACCTGCGCAACGTCTACGAGGTAGCACGAGGAATTCCGGATGCAGTACATGTGGACACGCAGAAGCTCATCAAATCCGCACTTCTGACCGGCTGCACCAATTTCATGCTGGCACATAATCACCCGATGGGCGTACCGCTTGCCTCCTATGAGGATGTCACCACGACCGTTTCCATTGCCAAGCTCATGAAGAATATGAGCCTCAAACTGGTAGACCATATCATTGTTGCCGATGGCAGAAGTATCTCCATGGCACAGACTGGCTGCTATATCTGCGAATAATTTACAGCGAATAGTTTCCTAAGAAAGGAGAGGAACATGGATTCCTTTGTATTGCATTCCCCCTATGCGCCTGCCGGAGATCAGCCCAAGGCAATTGCACAGTTGACGGACGGCATTCTCAGGGGTGACCGTATGCAGACCTTGCTCGGCGTTACCGGTTCCGGCAAAACCTATACCATGGCAAATGTCATTGCCAAGGTCAACAAGCCCACGCTGGTGCTTGCCCATAACAAGGTGCTTGCCGCGCAGCTCTGTTCGGAATTCAAGGCATTTTTTCCGGAAAATGCGGTAGAATATTTCGTAAGCTATTACGATTACTACCAGCCGGAAGCCTATGTGCCGAGTACGGACAGCTATATTGAAAAGGATTCCTCCATCAATGATGAAATTGACAAACTCCGGCATTCCGCAACCACTGCACTTGCAGAACGCCGTGATGTCATCATCGTTGCCAGTGTGTCCTGTATCTATTCTCTCGGTAGTCCGGAAGAATACCGCAATATGACCGTTTCCATCCGTATGGGCATGGAAAAGCCCATGGAACAGCTCATGGCGGAGCTGGTGAACATCCAGTTTGAGCGCAATGACATTGACTTTTCGCGTAATAAATTCCGCGTCCGTGGGGATACGATTGAGATTTTCCCGTCCAATGCCACAGAAACTGCCATCCGTGTGGAGTATTTCGGTGATGAAATCGAGCGTATCAGCGAGGTCAACACCCTGACGGGCAAGGTGGAAGCCATCCTCCAACATGCAGCCATTTTTCCGGCTTCACACTATGTTGTCGGCGATGAAAAGATGGAGGCAGCAATTGCGGACATTGAGGAGGAGCTTGCAGAGCGTGTGGCATATTTTACAGAAAACCACCAGCTCATTGAAGCACAGCGTATTGCGCAGCGCACCCATTACGACATTGAAATGCTGCGTGAAATTGGATTTTGCAGCGGCATTGAAAACTATTCGCGTATTCTTGCGCGCCGCCCTGCCGGCAGTGTGCCCTATACGCTGCTCGACCATTTTCCGGAGGATTTCCTGCTGATTGTCGATGAGAGCCATGTAACACTGCCGCAGGTACGCGCAATGAGTGCAGGCGACCGTGCCAGAAAAACGACATTGATCGATTACGGTTTCCGTCTGCCGAGTGCCTATGATAACCGACCGCTGGTATTTGCCGAATTTGAAAAGCACATCCATCAGGCGGTATTCGTCAGCGCAACGCCTGGCGAATTTGAAAAGGAGCAATCCACGCAGGTGGTCGAGCAGGTAATTCGCCCGACCGGTCTTGTGGATCCTGAAATCATCGTCAAGCCCGTGGATGGGCAGATGGATGACCTGCTTTCTGAAATCCGCATCCGTGCCGAACAGCAGGAGCGCGTACTTGTTACTACGCTGACCAAGCGCATGGCAGAAAACCTCACCAACTATCTGGAGGAAATGGGCGTTCGTGTACGCTATCTCCACCATGATATTGACGCAATTGAGCGCATGGAAATCATCCGCGACCTGCGGCTTGGGGAGTTTGATGTGCTTGTCGGCATCAACCTGCTGCGTGAAGGTCTGGACATTCCGGAGGTGTCCCTTGTGGCAATTCTGGATGCGGACAAGGAGGGATTCCTGCGCAGTGAAACCTCCATGATTCAGACCATCGGACGTGCGGCAAGAAATGCGCACGGACAGGTTATCATGTACGCCGATACAGTAACCGGTTCCATGGAACGTGCCATCCGCGAAACACTGCGCCGCCGTGCACTGCAAATGGAATACAACGAGGCGCATGGAATCGTGCCGCAGACTATCCGCAAGGATGTGCACGAAATTCTGGAAATCAGCAGCAAGGCGGATGTGGAGAAGCAGACAACCAAGAAGAAGCTCTCTGCAAAGGAACGCGCAGAGCTGATCGAAAGCCTGACAGCGCAGATGAAAGAAGCGGCAAAGCTGCTTGAATTTGAACATGCAGCGTTCCTGCGTGATGAAATCGCGAAGCTGCAAAAAGAGAGATAGTGCCATAAGGACACCTCTAAAAACCTCCCTCATGGCAGAATTTCTGCTCGTGTTCCGGTTTTTAGAGATGCCCATAAAGAAAGGATTTAGGTACAGTGCAAAGAAATGAAATTGTCATCAAGGGTGCAAGAGTGCACAACCTGAAAAATATAGATATTACCATTCCCCGTGACAAGCTTGTTGTGATGACGGGGCTGTCCGGTTCGGGTAAATCCTCCCTTGCCTTTGATACACTCTATGCGGACGGGCAAAGACGCTATGTGGAAAGCCTGTCCTCTTATGCAAGGCAATTTCTCGGACAGATGGAAAAGCCGGATGTGGACAGCATTGAGGGATTGTCCCCAGCCATTTCCATTGACCAGAAAACCACATCGAAAAATCCCCGTTCCACAGTCGGAACGGTAACGGAAATCTACGATTACCTGCGTCTGCTCTATGCCAGAATCGGCATTCCGCACTGCCCCGTATGCGGCAGGGAAATCAGCCAGCAGTCGATTGATGAAATTGTAGACCAGATTCTTGCCCTGCCGCAGGGAACGAAAATCCAGCTGCTTGCTCCCATCATCCGCGGCAAAAAGGGACAGCATAGCAAGGAACTGGAACGCGCCAGAAAAAGCGGCTATGTCCGTGTGCGCATTGACGGCATCCAGTATGACCTCTCCGAAGAAATCCAACTGGAAAAGAACAACAAACACACCATTGAAATCATCGTGGACAGACTGATCATCAAAGAGGGGATCGCCTCCCGTCTGACGGACAGCCTTGAAACAGTGTCCTCCCTTACCGGCGGCATTATCCATGTGGATGTACTTGGCGGTGAAATGCTGTCTTTTTCTCAGAATTACGCATGTCCGGAGCATAATGTCAGCATGGAGGAGCTGACACCGCGCATGTTCTCGTTCAATAACCCCTATGCGGCATGTGAGGAATGCACGGGACTTGGCGTCTTCCAGCGCATCGACCCCGACATTGTTCTGCCGAATACGGAGCTGAGCATCCTCGATGGTGCGATCCATGCGTCCGGCTGGAACAATCTGGACGAGGATTCCATTGCAATGATGTACTACAATGCCATTGCAGAGAAATACGGCATTTCCTTGGATACGCCCATCAATCAGCTGCCGGAGCATGTGCTGCACGTCTTTCTGTACGGTACAAACGGCGAGCAGCTCCTCCTCCACCGCAACAAGCATCTTGGCGGCGGCACTTATCTTGCGGCATTCGAGGGCGTTATTCCGAATATGGAACGCCGCTACAAGGAAACCACGGGCATCTATGCGCGCGCCGATTTAGAGGACTATATGGGCGAGGTCATCTGTCACAAATGCAAGGGCGCAAGACTGCGACCGGAGATTCTTTCCGTGACAGTCGGCGGTGTGAATATTCATTCACTGACGGAAATGCCCGTGAAAAAATCCCTGCAATTCCTCCAGTCCCTCCAGCTGACCGAGCAGGAACGCTTTATCGGTGAACGCATCATCAAAGAAATCTGCGACAGACTGGGCTTTCTTAAAAGTGTTGGTCTGGAATATCTCACACTTTCCCGTTCTTCCGGTACACTTTCCGGCGGCGAAAGCCAGCGCATCCGTCTTGCCACGCAGATTGGCTCATCACTGGTCGGGGTGCTGTATATTCTGGATGAACCGAGCATCGGACTGCACCAGCGTGACAATGACATGCTCATTGCAACCATGAAGCGGCTGCGCGACCTTGGCAATACGCTGATTGTCGTGGAGCATGACGATGATACCATGCTTGCCGCTGACCATATTGTGGACATCGGGCCGGGGGCAGGCGTAAACGGCGGCAACGTCGTATTTTCCGGCACACCGCAGGAACTCCTGCGCTGTAAAGAATCCATTACCGGACAATATCTCAGCGGCAGACTGCGCATTCCGCTGCCGGAAAAACACAGAACGGGCAGCGGGGAAGTACTGCGCGTCATTGGCGCGTCAGAGCATAATCTCCAGAAAATTGACGTAGAATTCCCACTCGGCAAGCTCATCTGTGTGACGGGCGTGTCAGGTTCGGGGAAATCTTCCCTTGTCAATGAAATCCTCTACAAGCACCTTGCTGCACAGCTCAACCGTGCAAGAATCAAGGGCGGACAATGTAAACGCATTGAGGGAATTGAACATCTGGACAAAGTAATCTGCATCGATCAATCGCCCATCGGCAGAACACCCCGTTCCAATCCGGCTACCTACACCGGTGTGTTCACGGACATCCGCACACTTTTTGCACAGACAACCAGTGCTAAAGCGCATGGCTACAGTGCAGGCAGATTTTCATTCAATATCAAGGGCGGCAGATGCGAAGCCTGTGAGGGTGACGGTATTCTGAAAATTGAAATGCATTTTCTCCCCGATGTCTATGTCCCTTGTGAAGTCTGCAAGGGCAAGCGGTACAACCGCGAAACACTGGAGGTGCATTACAAGGAAAAATCCATCCACGATGTACTGGAAATGACAGTGGACGAGGGTGTATTGTTCTTTGAGCATATCCCGAAAATTGCCAGAAAACTGAAAACATTGCAGGAAGTCGGGCTTGGCTATGTGAAAATCGGGCAGCCGGCAACCACATTGTCCGGCGGTGAGGCGCAGCGTGTGAAGCTCTCCACGGAGCTTTCCAAACGTGCTACCGGCAGAACAGTCTATATCCTTGACGAACCGACCACCGGTCTGCACACTGCCGATGTACACCGCCTGACGGAGGTGCTGCAGAAGCTTGCAGATGCCGGAAATACGGTCATTATCATTGAGCACAATCTCCATGTCATCAAAATTGCCGACCACATCATTGACTTAGGGCCGGAGGGCGGTGACGGCGGCGGCAGAATTGTCGCGCAGGGAACACCGGAGGAAGTTGCACAGGTGCCGGAATCCTATACCGGCAAATACCTTAAGCCCTATCTCCAGCAGCCGTAAACGGCTTTCCATCAACGACACCGCATAAATGCAGATGCATTTACGGCGTTCAAATATATTGCCCCTATGGGCAGTGCAAATCAGAAAGGAAGAATTGAATCATGAATGAATGTACACATGACTGCAGCAGCTGTTCAAGCAACTGCGCATCCCGTCAGGAACCCCAGAGCCTTCTGGAAAAGCCCAATCAGCTGAGCAAAATCGGCAAAGTAATCGGTATCGTCAGCGGTAAGGGCGGCGTGGGCAAGTCCCTCGTTTCCTCCATGCTCGCTGTTGGTGCACAGCGCGCCGGCAAACATGCAGGTATTCTGGACGCCGACATCACAGGTCCGTCCATCCCCAAGGCTTTCGGCATCAAAGAGCGCGTGGCTGCTACGGAAATGGGCATGATTCCCGTTACATCTAAGATGGGTACTGACATTATGTCCATCAATCTGATGCTCGACAATGACACCGACCCCGTTGTCTGGAGAGGGCCTGTCATTGCCGGAGTTGTCAAGCAGTTCTGGACGGACGTTATCTGGAATGACGTGGACTATCTCTTTGTGGATATGCCTCCCGGAACCGGCGATGTACCGCTGACCGTATTCCAGAGCATTCCTGTAGACGGCATTGTCATTGTTACCTCTCCGCAGGAATTGGTTTCCATGATCGTGCAGAAGGCTGTGAAAATGGCAAACATGATGAATATCCCGATTCTCGGTATCATCGAGAACATGAGCTATGCAGTATGTCCCGACTGCGGCAAGAAGATTCATGTTTACGGCGAAAGCCATACCGCAGAGGTTGCCAAGGAATTCGGTATTCCGCTGCTTGCACAGCTTCCGTTCAGTCCGGAGCTTGCAAAGCAGGTGGATATGGGTGTCATCGAGCTGCATGAATGCACGGAAATTGAGAGTGCTGTTGCAGCGATTATTGGCGAATAATCCGGCATACAATCAGATATACTATATTACCGCCCTTTGTCGGGGCGGTAATTTGTATATGGAGATGAAACAAGATGATCACATACAGCTTTGACCGCCAGTTTACCATGGAACAGGCACGGGAGCTTTTCCTTGCTGTGGACTGGGAATCCGGCAGATACCCCGAACAGCTCTACCATGCGCTGCTGCATTCAGAAACGCTGCTGACTGCCCATGCGGAGGATGTGCCGCTTGCCGGTCTGATGTCCGCTGTGTCCGATGGAGGAATGAACGTGTATTTTCCTTATCTGCTTGTCCATCCGGCAATGCAGCACAAGGAAATTGGCAGGACGCTTGTCAGGATGATGCTCGAACGCTATCACTCCTGCTGCCGGAAAATTCTCGTCTGCCCCGACAAACGTGTGCATTTCTACCAGTCGGCAGGCTGGCAGAAAGCCGAGAACCAGACAGCCATGCTCATCTGCACATTTCCCGAATAAGCGGCAGTGAAGCAGAAAAGGGAGTGTACAGCGAAATTTGTGAAAAATCACGAAAAACATGTTGAAAAAATAAAGCCTATTTTTCGAGAAAATCCCTCCTTTGCAAAAGTACTTGTAAATTTTTTTGAAATATCCGCAAAAAAACTCTTGCATTATTTGTAAATATGTAGTATCATAATAATGTATTGGTATGTACAAAGGAGGCAGTCAAAAAAATGAGTTTAATTTCAATCATTGTACCGTGCTATAATGAGGAGGCAGTTCTGCCCCTGTTTTATGAGGAAATCCAGAAGGTCATGGAGCAGATGCGCACTGAACATTCCCACCTGACCTTTGAGCTTTTGTTCATTGATGACGGTTCAAAGGACAAGACACTTGCCCTGCTGCGCGAAATGGCACTGAAGGACCAGAGAGTCCGTTATATTTCGTTCTCCAGAAATTTCGGCAAGGAAGCAGGTATGTTTGCAGGTCTGGAAAATGCAAAGGGCGATTATGTCGTGGTAATGGACGCGGATCTCCAGCATCCGCCGGCATTCCTGCCGCAGATGTACAATTATGTCAAGGATGGCGAATATGATTGCGCAACCACAAGACGCGTCAGCAGAAAGGGCGAATCCAAAATCCGTTCCGCTTTCGCGCGTACATTCTACAAGATCATGAATAAAATTTCCCAGACGGAAATTGTTGATGGTGCGCAGGATTTCCGCTTTATGACAAGACAGATGGTCGATTCCATCCTCTCCATGCGGGAATACAATCGTTTCTCCAAGGGTATTTTCAGCTGGGTTGGCTTCAAGGTGCGCTACATTGAATATGAGAACGTGGAACGTGCAGCCGGCACGACTGCTTGGTCGTTCTGGGGATTGTTCCGCTACTCTCTGGAGGGCATTTTCGCATTCTCCACAGCACCGCTTGCACTGGCATCCCTGCTGGGTGTGATCAGCTGTCTGGTGGCATTCATCATGTGCGTTGTCATCATCATCAAAACACTGGCATTCGGCGAGCCGGTTGCCGGTTTCCCGACCATTATGTGCGGCATGTTCTTTCTGGGCGGCTTGCAGCTGTTCTGCACGGGTATTCTCGGTCAGTACCTCTCCAAGACCTATCTGGAATGCAAACATCGTCCAGTTTATCTGATGCGTGAGAACGAGGAAATCTATCGTTCTCGTCAGAATTCCTGAGTGTGACGGAGGTCGGATGTGAGCAGTCATGCTAAATTCCTGATTTCCTTGCTGTTTATTGCAATTATCATCCTGTGTGCAGGTCTGACGCGGTTCTATTTTGATGTGACGAAAAATACCGGCAATGTCGATGACGGAGAACGGATCGACACATTGGTCAGAACCTATGAGAACGGAATGCAGGTCTTTGAAAGCACAAACGGATACTACGGGCTGCTCAATGCGGATGGTGCAGTCATTCTCGAACCGGAATGGATGGAAATCCTGACGGTTACGGAGAATATGGTACTTGTTTCGCGCCGGATTCAGGATGATGTACTCATCGGCGGCGTGGATTTCGAGGAAAACGTTGTGCTCCCGTTTGTATTCCGTTCAATGGAGCGTATCACAGATACCCACTACATCGCAAGAGCACATGAGGACGAGAGCTGCATTATTTACAATGCAAGCTTTGAACCGCTGTTCCAGAACAGTTGGGATGATGCCTCTTACGACAACGGGATGCTGCTGCTGGAAAAGGACGGCTGTCTGTTTTCCTATTACATCGCGGAGGAAGAACCAATTTTTCGAAAAGCACAGCTTTCCTGCATGATAGATACGCTTGCATTGGAATGGAATGTGGCAAACCGCATCTACCTGTCCGACCTGACGGTGGATGAACTTCTGCGCATCAACCATTGTGTGACGGCATATATCGCCATGCTGAGGAACAATGATTTCAGTCAGCTTGGTGCAATTGCAGAAGCGGAGTATGTAACGGGATTGAGCAAAATGAATTGCTTTGAGGGCTTTTCTTTTGAATCTATCTCGGAGTTCTCCTTTGCCTGCACCAATCAGGAAAAGAAGATTTACGATTATTCGTTTACCATCGCATATGACGCGGAGCGTCCCGAACCGGAAACAACGGAGGAAACCACCGATACCACTGAGCCTGAGGGGGAAGTGGAACAGTCCGTGCGTGTGTGCCTTTCGTTCCGGCGCAATGCATCCAACCGGATGTCGCTGATTTCGATGGATCTGGATTACCGCAATGTCCAGAAATCAGAAAATGCTTGAAAACAATAAGCAAGCCAGAAACGGGACATGCATGTCCCTGAAATATCATGCAGCAGGACATCCATGCAGTCCGCTGCAGAAAATCCCAACGCATGGAGAAATGAGGCGCGTATGTCAAAAAAAGTGGCAGTAATCATGGGCAGTGACAGCGATTTTCCCGTTGTCAAGGCTGCGGTGGAAAAGCTGAAATCCTTCGGCGTTCCGTACGAGGTACATGTAATGTCCGCACATCGTACACCGGATGAGGCAGCGGAGTTTTCTAAAAATGCCGCCGCAAACGGATTCGGTGTCATCATTGCAGCAGCAGGTATGGCAGCACATCTCGGCGGTGTACTTGCCGCACACACCACATTGCCGGTCATTGGTATCCCGATTAAGGCAAAGGTACTCGATGGCATGGATGCACTGCTTGCAACCGTACAGATGCCTCCGGGTGTGCCGGTTGCAACGGTTGGTATTGATAATGCCGGAAATGCTGGCATTCTCGCTGTGCAAATGCTGGCTATTTCGGATGATACACTCGCCGCAGCTCTTCAGAAGATGAAGGAGGACATGGCTGAGGGTGTCAGACAAAAGGACGCTGCACTTGCAGAAAAGGTAAAGGAACTCTGATAAAATACTCGAACTGATAGGAGAATCATATGGGCGGATTTTTTGGAGCAGTATCCGAAAACGACTGTGTTGTTGATGTTTTTTTCGGAACTGATTTTCATTCCCATCTCGGAACACGGCGCGGCGGTATGACCTCATACTCCCGTGAAACCGGTTTCCAGCGAAATCTTCATAGCATTGAAAGCTCTCCCTTCCGTACAAAATTTGAGCAAGATGTGGCAGGTATGCACGGCAATCTGTGCATCGGCTGTATCAGCGATACGGATCCCCAGCCGATTCTTGTACGCTCAAAGCTCGGCTTGTATGCCATTTGCAGTGTGGGTATCATCCACAATGCAAAGGAACTGATGGATGAGCTGATGGAAAACGGCTGTGCCTGCTTTGAAACGATGAGCAGCGGTAAAATCAATTCCGCCGACCTCATTGGTGCGCTGATTGCACAGAAATCCACGTTTGCAGAGGGTATCCGGTACGCACAGGAACGTATTGAGGGCACAATGTCGCTGATGCTTATGACGGAGGACGGCATCATTGCTGCGCGTGATAAGCATGGCAGACTCCCCATTATCATCGGCAGACGTGAGGATGGTTTCTGTCTTTCTCTGGAATCCTTTGCTTTCCAGAAGCTTGGCTACCAGATCTACAAGGAACTGGAAGCCGGCGAAATCGTCAGTCTTACACCGCAGAGCTGCGAGGTCCTTGCAGCTGGTACGGGAAAGCTGAGCATCTGTTCTTTCCTCTGGACTTACTATGGCTACCCGACAGCCGTATATGAGGGTGTGACAGTAGAAACCATGCGAACCAGAAACGGCGAAATTCTGGCGGAAAACGACATCAACGCAGGCAGACTGCCCGATGTGGATTATATCTGCGGCGTTCCGGATTCCGGTACACCCCATGCCATCGGTTATGCCAACCGCAGCGGCATTCCGTTTGCAAGACCATTTATCAAGTACACGCCCACATGGTCGCGCAGTTTCATGCCGACCAATCAGAAAATGCGCAATCATGTTGCAAAAATGAAGATGATTCCTGTGCATGAGCTGATTGAGGGAAAGAAACTGCTTTTTGTGGACGACAGTATTGTCCGCGGAACGCAGATGCGTGAAACGGTAGAATTTTTGTATGAAAACGGTGCGAAGGAAGTGCACATGCGCTCTGCATGTCCGCCGATTATGTTCGGCTGCAAGCACCTGAATTTCTCTCGCAGCACTTCGGAAATGGAATTGATTGCCCGCAGGGTGATTGACCGTTTCGAGGGGCCGGAGGGTATGCAGCATATTGCAGAATACTGCGATACCAACACCGAGCGCGGCAAGCGTCTGCGTGATGAAATCTGCTGCCAGCTCAAACTGACTTCTCTGGAATTCCAGACTCTTGAGGGCACGATCAAAGCCATTGGTCTGCCGGAAGACAGCCTGTGCACCTATTGCTGGACGGGCAAAGAATGATAGAATATGCCGGAATACAGTGGATTTGCTGCATTCCTGCTATGCTGCAACCGCAGTACGATTATAAAACCGATGCAATGCGCATCACAGGAGGTAACTCATGAAAAGTTTTTCTGAAAGCTACAAGGAAGCAGGCGTTGACGTAACCGCAGGGTATGAGGCTGTCAAGCTGATGCGTGAGCATATCGCCAAGACCAACACAGCCGGTGTTCTCTCTGGTATCGGCGGTTTCGGCGGTCTGTTTGAACCCGACCTGACCGGCATTGAAAAGCCTGTATTCGTATCCGGTACGGATGGCGTTGGTACAAAGCTGAAGATTGCATTCCTCATGGACAAGCATGATACCGTTGGTATTGACTGCGTGGCTATGTGCGTTAATGACATCATCTGCTGCGGCGCAAAGCCCCTGTTCTTCCTCGATTATATCGCAGTGGGCAAGAACTATCCGGAAAAAATCGCAACCATCGTTTCTGGTATCGCAGAGGGCTGCGTACAGTCCGGCTGTGCACTGGTAGGCGGCGAAACTGCCGAAATGCCGGGCTTCTATCCGATTGATGAATACGACCTCGCAGGCTTCTCCGTGGGCGTTGTTGACAAAAAGAAGATTGTCAACCCCGATTCCCAGAAAGCTGGCGATGTACTGATTGCCCTCAAGTCCAGCGGCGTACATTCCAACGGTTTCTCTCTGGTTCGTAAGGTATTCGATGTGAATCAGGCAAACCTGCTGACCTATTTTGACGAGTTGGGCATGACACTTGGCGAATGCCTGCTCACTCCTACCAAGATTTATGTCAAGTCCGTTCTCAAGCTCATGGAATCCGTGACTGTCAAGGCAGTTTCCCACATCACCGGCGGCGGCTTCTATGAGAATATTCCGCGCTCCCTGCCCAAGGGACTTTCTGCAAAAATCGAGAAGAAGAACGTTCAGGTTCTCCCGATTTTCGAGCTGCTGGCAAGAACCGGTCATATTCCGGAGCGTGATATGTACAACACCTTCAACATGGGTGTCGGCATGATGGTTTCCGTTGCCAAGGAGGATGCAGACCGTGCTGTTGAGATTCTCAGAGCAGCAGGGGAGGATGCATACATTCTCGGCGAGCTGGTAGAATCCGATGAGGGCGTAATTCTCTGCTGATAATCAGCTTCTGACCTGCACTGTTCCGGTGCAGGTCGGATGTGTTGTATGAAACCAACAGGAGCGTGAAATCTATGAAGAATATCGTAGTTTTAGTATCCGGCGGCGGTACGAATTTGCAGGCATTGATTGACGCACAGAAGCGCGGAGAAATTCACGGCGGCAAAATCAGCTGCGTCATTGCCTCCCGTCCGGATGCTTATGCATTGACCAGAGCAAGGGAAAATGACATCCCGACTCGCGTTGTCCCCAGAAGGGATTATGCCGACAATGCAGCCTACAGCAAGGCACTGCATGAGGCATTGTATCAGGAATATGCCGACCTGATTGTCCTTGCAGGATTCATGACGATTCTCGACAAGAGCATCATTCAGGCATACAAAAACAAAATTATCAACGTGCATCCCTCCCTGATTCCGTCGTTCTGCGGTGATGGCTTCTATGGGCTGCATGTGCATGAAAAGGCACTGGAAAAGGGCGTAAAACTCACCGGTGCGACTGTGCATTTTGTCAACGAGGTCTGTGACGGCGGCCCGATCATCCTCCAGAAAGCCGTGGAGGTGCAGAACAATGACACCCCTGAAATTCTGCAAAAGCGCGTCATGGAACAAGCGGAATGGAAGATTCTGCCGCAGGCTGTCAGCCTGTTCTGCGAGGACAGACTGACGGTGAAAAACGGCAGAGCGTACATTGATTATCAGGGCGAATGACAGCCCAATCTGATAAAAGGAGTATGAGCATGAAAACACTGGATATTTATGAAGAACTGAAAAGCAATTCCTACCCCGGCAGAGGCATCGTTATCGGCAAGTCCGAGGATGGCAAGTCCGCTGTTACGGCGTATTTCATCATGGGCAGAAGTGTGAATTCCCGCAACCGTGTATTCACCGAAACCGCTGACGGCATCAGAACGGAAGCCGCTGACCCGTCCAAGCTGACTGACCCCCACCTCATTATTTACGCACCGGTCAGAGTACTGGGCAACAAGACCATCGTGACAAACGGCGACCAGACCGATACCATCTATGAGCTGATGGACAAGCAGCAGACTTTTGAACAGTCCCTGCGCAACCGTGAATATGAGGATGATGCACCCAACTACACACCTCGTATTTCCGGTATCATGCACGTTGAAAACGGCACTTACAACTATGCTATGTCCATTCTCAAGTCCGCAGACGGCAATCCCGACTGCTGCGAGAGATTCACCTATTCCTACACAAACCCGATCAACGGCTTCGGCCATTTCATCCACACCTACATGGGTGACGGCAACCCGCTGCCGAGCTTCGAGGGTGAGCCGAAGAAGGTGACCATCCCGAACGATATGGATGAATTTGCTGCAAAGCTCTGGGATGCACTGAACGAGGACAACAAGGTTTCCTTGTTCGTACGCTACATCGACATCGAAACAGGCAAGGCAACTTCCAAGATCATCAACAAGTATACAAAGTGATCGTATCCTTTGATTTAGACGATACCCTGTTCATCAATCCGCAGACCTGTGAAGCGGAGCGGAGGCTTGCGTTCCCTCTGCATCTTCTCTTTCACGACCGTCTGCGGAAAGGGACGGTTTCCCTGTTCCGCAATCTGAAAACGCAGGGGATTTCCGTCTGGATCTATACGACATCCTACCGCAGCCCCCGTTATATCCGGTATCTGTTCCGATGTTATGGCATTGCGCCGGACAATATTGTCAACGGTGCACGCCATGAGAAAGAAGTGCAGGGGAGCAGGGCGGAGGCGATGCCGTCCAAATATCCGTCAAAATACCGCATTGCACTGCATGTGGATGATGATCCGTCCGTGCAGGAAAACGGCGATGTCTATGGCTTTTCCGTCTGTCTGATTCGTCCGGAGGATGATCTGGAAACGGTGGTGATGGAGGCGGTGGAGCAAATTCGCCGGAAATATTCGGCATAAGACAATATTTTCATTTTCAGGAGGAAAAAACAATGTCAAACGAAATGCTTTTAAAATATGGCTGCAACCCGAATCAGAAGCCGTCCAGAGTCTACATGGCTGACGGCACAGAGCTGCCGATCGAGGTACTCTGCGGCAAGCCCGGTTACATCAATCTGCTCGATGCCCTCAACGGCTGGCAGCTGGTCAAGGAACTCAAGGCTGCAACCGGTATGTGTGCGGCAACATCCTTCAAGCATGTATCTCCCGCAGGTGCAGCCATCGGCAGACCGCTGTCCGATGATCTGAAGAAGATCTACTGGGTGGATGATCTGGGCGAACTTTCTCCGCTGGCAAGTGCCTATGCAAGAGCAAGAGGTGCGGACAGAATGTCCTCCTACGGCGATTTCATTGCACTGTCCGACAAGGTGGACGTTTGCACCGCAAAGATGATCCAGCGTGAAGTTTCCGACGGTGTTATCGCTCCCGATTATGACGAAGAGGCTCTGGAAATTCTCAAGTCCAAGAGAAAGGGCACTTACTGCATTCTCAAGATTGACGAAAACTACAAGCCCAACCCCATCGAAACCAAGCAGGTTTACGGTGTGACATTCGAGCAGGGCAGAAACGAACTCGACATCAACAAGGAACTCCTCTCCAATATCGTGACAGAGAACAAGGACATTCCGGCTGACAAGATGGATGACCTGCTGATTTCTCTGATTACTCTGAAGTACACACAGTCCAACTCTGTTTGCTACGTCAAGGACGGTCAGGCAATCGGTATTGGCGCAGGTCAGCAGTCCAGAATCCACTGCACAAGACTTGCAGGTCAGAAAGCTGACAACTGGTGGCTGCGCCAGTCTCCGCAGGTAATGGGCTTGCAGTTTGTTGACGGCATCCGCCGTGCAGACCGTGACAATGCAATTGACGTGTATATCGGCGATGAGTATGAGGATGTACTGGCTGAGGGCACATGGCAGAACATTTTCAAGGTAAAGCCGGCAGTATTCACAGCAGAAGAAAAGAAGGCATGGCTTGCAAAGAATACGGACGTATGCCTCGGTTCTGACGCATTCTTCCCGTTCGGCGACAATATCGAACGTGCAAAGAAGTCCGGCGTTGCTTACATTGCAGAACCCGGCGGTTCCATCCGTGACGACAATGTCATTGAAACCTGCAACAAGTATGGCATTGCAATGGCATTCACAGGCATCAGACTGTTCCATCATTGATTTTTTGAAACCTTTTCTGCTTTTGATGTGTATTATTGGTAGGGGAGGATTTCTCCCCTATGGATAATACGAATATGCAAAGGAGAAAATGAATATGAAAAGAACAATGACAGCAGTATGCTTCGCAATTGCAATGGTATGCAGCTTTACCGGCTGTGCAGGATTTAGAACGCAGGAAAAGACCGTACAAAACGGAACGATCCGCTACACAGTCCCCAGTGGAATGCAGGATGTCACAGAGGAATATAACATGCTCTGGACTACTTTTTACCATCCTTCAGGCAAATTTTTCATTACAGAAAACGCTGCAATGGGGTACAGCATGAGCACCCAGACAAAGCTTGACTGGCTTAAGATGGTGTATCATGAGAATGAAGTGCAGAGCAGTGAGATCATCAAGGATGAGGAATATGATATTATCATCTTTACATATGAAGATACTGCTGATGCTGATATAGAAGATGCGTCAGAACTGCGTACCAGTTTTACCCTCAGCGATAAGGATCATCCCCTTGATTTTTTCAGCTTTCTGGTGATCTACGAAAACGATGCTGATGAACAAAAAGCACGAGAAGTTGCGCTTTCCATGCTGAGAAGTGCCGAATACATCGGTGAGGAAACCGAGAATTCTGCAACAACCGAGGAAGATGAGAAATCTGCAGCAGTCTATGACTGTGACTATTTTTCCTATGAAATCCCTGCGCAATTGTCAGAGCAGTTCCGGCTGGATGCCGTACAGGCACTTCCGGATAATAGTGCAGTTGTCAAGTACACATATGCAGAAAAACTGGGACAGGTTTTTGCATCACTGCGAATTGAAGTGCTGGAGGATGCTGCATATGATTCGGCAGAAGCCTATTTGCAGGACGAATGCGATGCTCTTCTGGATGAGGATACTTGCACAGTGATAAAACAGCCGTATACAACAGATATTTTCGGCTATGACGCATGGTGCATGGAGTATGAAAAAAATATCTCCCCCCTTTCCTTTCGCTATACATGCTATGCATTCGAGTGCAATGATAAGGTTTATACAATTACGCTGAGAAACACTGATTATGAGGGCAGTGAACAGGCACAGGCTGATCTGGAATTACTGCTGCAGGGTTTTACAGCAAAATAATTGCAAAAATATGAATTGAAGGAGGACAAATCCCCCATGAAGATTTTAGTAGTCGGCGGCGGCGGCAGAGAGCACGCTATCATCATGAAGCTTGCAGAAAGCCCCCGCACCACCGAAATTTACTGCGCACCCGGCAATGGCGGTATCTCCCGTTATGCCAAGTGCTGCGATGTCAAGGCAACCGACATTGACGGCATGGTTGCACTTGCAAAGGAAATTCAGCCCGACCTTGTAGTCGTTGCCCCCGATGACCCGTTGGTTCTCGGTATGGTGGACGCAATGCAGGCAGAGGGCTTCATGACATTTGGCCCGAAGAAGAATGCAGCCATCATTGAGGGCAGCAAGATCTTCTCCAAGGATTTGATGAAGAAGTACAACATCCCTACGGGCGGCTATGAGGTATTCACCGACAGTGCGTCTGCCATTGCCTACATCAAGGCACAGAACACCTACCCGACTGTTATCAAGGCGGATGGTCTGGCACTCGGCAAGGGTGTTATTCTTGCGCAGAATGAGCAAGAGGCTGTGGATGCCGTTGTTTCCATGATTGATGAAAAACAGTTCGGCGAGAGCAGCACACGCATTGTTGTGGAAGAATTTCTCACAGGCCCTGAAGTTTCCGTGCTGTCCTTTACAGATGGAAAGACCGTCGTTCCGATGATTTCTTCCATGGACCACAAGCGCGCACTGGATGGTGATGAGGGACTCAATACCGGCGGTATGGGTACAATTGCCCCCAATCCCTATTACACTAAGGAAATTGCAGACCTGTGCATGGAAACCATCTTCAAGCCCACCATTGACGCAATGGCAGCCGAGGGCAGAGCATTCACAGGATGCCTGTATTTCGGTCTGATGCTCACACCCAACGGCCCGAAGGTAATTGAATACAACTGCCGTTTCGGCGATCCCGAAACACAGGTAGTTCTGCCGCTTCTGGATACCGATTTGGTGGATATTATGGAAGCAACCTACAAGGGTACACTTGCAGAGCTTCCGGTTGCATGGAAGCAGGAGAGTGCGGCTTGCGTTGTCATGGCAAGCGGCGGCTATCCGGTAAAATATGAAAGCGGCAAGGTCATTTCCGGTATGGACGACAAGGGACAGACCGCAGGTGCATTTGTGTACCATGCAGGTACAAAGTATGTTGACGGCGAATTTCTTACCGCAGGCGGCAGAGTGCTCGGTGTGACTGCAACAGCTGACACCCTCCAGAATGCCCTGTGTCAGGCATACAAGAGCGTGGAGCAGATTTCCTTTGAGAAAGTGCATTATCGTAAGGACATCGGACAACGTGCCCTTCAGGCAAAGTAAGGCAGGTACGTAATGCATCCGAAATTAAAGCGATGTTTTCACTTCGGGCAGTACGCCAATATCCTGTTTCTCTGCTTTGCGTTCATTACACTGCTCTACTATTGGCTGATTGAACGGCATGGCATCGCGGTTCTTGCGCTGGAAATTGCCGCATATACAGTGGAAATCGCTGGCTTTGTGGTGATGCTCCTGTCACTGATTAACTTCTGGAAGATTGTGCGGTATCGTTATATTATGAAAGGCGCGATGCTTGTATATCTGATAACGGAAGTGACCATCATGATTATGGACTTCAATGCCGAACGCATTCCGTTCTACGAATCCAGCTCGATGTGGCTGAATATCGGGCATTCCATCTTCTCGGCACTGATTTGTTTCACCTATCTGTCACTTGAACCGAAGAACACATCGCTGGAAGTTGCCATTGTAATTTCCGAGATCATTATTCTGCTGGGTATGTTCGGTACACTTCTGCATGTTAATGTCTATATCAGCCTGTTTGCCAATTCCATTGGCTATGTGGTGCTCTTTTCCATTCTGCGTTTCCTGCATTCACAGGAACGGATCATGGTGGACTGCCACGGCGACAGAGCACGTTTACAGAATTACAAAAGTTCTTTTTTTGATGATATATGAACCATATACAAGCAATCATAGGGGAAACAATGAACGAACGACTGCCGTATCTTCGTGAAAAAACCGCACAGCTTACCACATCCCCCGGTGTTTACCTGATGAAGGACGAAAAGGGCGGTATTATCTATATCGGCAAAGCTAAAAATCTGAAAAACCGCGTCAGCAGCTACTTTCGGGTATCTGCTGACCATACGCCGAAAGTGGCAAAAATGGTGTCCCATGTGTGGGATTATGATTTCATTGTCACCGATTCGGAGTATGAAGCGCTGCTGCTTGAATGCAGTCTCATCAAGCAGCACAAGCCGCATTACAATATCCTGCTCAAGGATGACAAAGGCTATCATTATATTAAAATTTCCGATGAGCCCTTTCCCCGTATCACTGCCGAAAAGCAGAAAACAGGGGAGGGGCAGTACATCGGGCCATATACCGGCGGTTTTGTGACTAAGTCCACTGTGGAGGAAGTCAACACGGTATTCTGTCTGCCGACCTGCCAGAAAAAATTCCCCCAGATGTTCCGCAAGGGCAGACCATGCCTGAATTATCACATCAAACGATGTATGGGACTTTGCAGGGGGACAATTTCGCAGGAGGACTATGCACAGATTATCAGTCAGGCAACCGCCTATATTCGCAGCGGCAGTACAGAATCTGTTCAGCGTATGGAACAGGAAATGGAAAAAGCGGCAGAACAGCTTGATTTTGAACGTGCCGCCATGCTCCGCGACCGCATCCGTGCCATTGAAAAGGCTGCGCAGTCGCAGAAGATCATTGACAACCGTTTCCGCGATGCCGATGTGATTGCAGCGGCGGACAGTCAGGAGGAGCTTTGCATTTCCGTGCTCATGTACCGCGGCGGCAGACTCCATGACAAGCAGACCTTTCATTTTATGGAACATGCAGATGAAGCAGAGCTGGAATCATTCGTGGCGCAGTTCTACCACGGCAGAACGGATTTGCCGAAGGTGATTCTTCTGGAAACGCCCATTGCCGACATGGAACTGCTCATGGAGCACTTTTCCGCGCAGGCTGGTTTCCGTGTAAAACTCCATGTGCCGCAGCGAGGGGATGGCGTACAGCTTGTGCGCATGTCTAAGCAGAATGCGGTGGAGCATATCGCTGTCCGGACAAACCGTACCGGAAAGGAACTGCTCGCAGTTGAGGCACTCGGAAAGCTGCTCGGAATGCCGCAGATTCCGAATTATATCGAAGCATATGACATTTCCAACCTTGCCTCGGAATCCATGGTGGCTGGCATGGTCGTATTTGAAAACGGCAGACCGCTGAAAAAAGCATACAAACGTTTCACCATCAGGGAATCCACACTCCAGAATGACTATGCCTGTATGCAGGAGGTTATTCGCAGGCGGCTTTCCCATCTGCATGATGGCAGCGATGAGGGATTTTCCCGCAAACCCGACCTGATCCTGCTTGACGGCGGCAGGGGACATGTCAATGCCGTTGCCCCCATCGTGGCAGAACTTGCACCGGATATCGCGCTCTATGGTATGGTAAAGGACAGCAAGCACCGCACACGCGCCATTGCAACGGGCGGCGGTGAAATCAGTGTTTCCGGTACAAAAAGCGCGTTCCATCTGCTGACGCGTATTCAGGATGAAGTGCACCGCTATTCCGTTGCTTTCATGCACAGTAAGCATAAAAAACGCAGTTTTGCGTCAGAGCTTACGCAGGTGGAGGGCATCGGAGAAAAGCTGGCACAAAAGCTGATGCTGCATTTCAAGACGAAAGCTGCATTGCAGGAAGCAGATGTGGCAGCACTTGCGTCCACCGGAATCCCCATGAAAACGGCGCAGCGGCTCTATGACCATCTGCATCAATATGAATCGGCGTATCCCGATGGGGAATAGCGCATTGGAGGAATCAATATGAGAGTAATCACCGGAACAGCAAAGGGAATCCGTCTGCGTACACTGGAGGGACTCGATGTCCGCCCGACCACTGATCGGGTGAAAGAGGGCATGTTCTCCTCTATTCAGTTTGAACTGTCCGGTTCTACCGTGCTCGATCTGTTTGCCGGCAGCGGTCAGCTTGGCATTGAAGCCCTGAGCCGCGGCGCAAAGCAGGCAGTGTTTGTGGATCATTCTCCGCAGGCAATTCGTGTGATAAAGGAAAATCTGGAAAAAACCGGTTTGCAAAGCAAGGCGCAGGTGTACCAGAAGGAATCCGAGCATTTCTTTGCGCTTTGTCCGGATGCATTTTTTGATTTTATGTTTCTGGATCCGCCCTACCGCATGGATATTTTGCAGGAAATCCTGCCGGATTTGGTGCAGAAATTGAAGAAAACCGGTAAAATTATCTGCGAACACGAAAAAAATTTGGAAATGCCGGAAAAAATTTTCAATTTACAGTTGCAAAAGCAATATTTTTATGGTAAAATAGTAGTATCGGTATATGCATTCGAGGAGGAGGAATCGCAGTGAGACGAGTAGCAGTCTGTCCGGGCAGTTTTGATCCGGTTACTTTGGGACATCTTGATATTATAACACGCGCATCCACCTTGTTCGATAAGGTAATCGTTCTGATTTCCACCAATGCCAACAAAAGTACCGCAAGCTTTACTGCAACGGAACGTATGATGATGATTGCAGAAGCAACAGCACATCTGGATAATGTTGTGATCGACATTCTGGATGGATTGCTGGTAGACTATGTAAAAAACGTGAAAGCGGTCGCGATTGTCAAAGGACTTCGCGCTGTTACGGACTTTGAGTATGAATTCCAGATGGCACTGACGAACAAGGTGCTGTATGAAAATGCGGAAACTGTTTTTCTGACGACCAGCAAGGAAAATATGTACCTGAGTTCGAGCGTGGTGAAGCAGGTAGCCTATTTCGGCGGAGATATTAGCCCGTTTGTCCCTGCCTGCATTCTTGACACCATCCGCAGCCGACTTGTGAAGGAGGAGCACAAATGAGTATTGACGAGATTCTGGATGATATGGACGAGCTGCTCGATAAGGCAGCCGGTGTGCCGTTTGCATCCCATAAATCCATCATTGATGGAGAAAGACTGCGTGAGCTGATTAACGATGTTCGTCTGAATGTTCCGCAGGAAATCAAACATGCAAAAATGGTTGAATATGACCGCGACCGCATCCTCAAGGAAGCGGAAGCAAGAGCAGAGCTGATTGTCCGTCAGGCAGAGGAGCGCGCAAAGCAGCTGATGTCCGAGGAAGCAATCATCCGTGAAGCAAAGAAATATGCATCCGAGCTTGTAAGTAATGCAAAGGCAGAGTCCGAAGCCATCAAGAACGCAACAGATGTTTACATCGGCAAGCGTTTCAAGGAAGCAGAGAATTTCTTCTCCTCCGGCTTGCAGGATGTACAGCAGAGAAAGGCAAAGCTGGACAAGGTTCGCAAGAACAGCCAGCAGGCTTCTGCGCAGGCAACTGCATCCATTTCCAGAAAGCAGGTTCAGGCACAGCAGAAAGGCTCCAATAGCTAAAGCGATACTGCACTGTCCTTTTTGCGGTATTGCTCTAAGGTTTCAAAATAATTGCAATTCCCCTTGCCGCATGGCAGGGGGATTCTTCTTTTCTGAATACAGAATGTAAATGAAAAACATGAAAAATATGAAAAAATTTCATATAAGTTCAAGAAATTTTCAAGATTTGTATGATATACTGTGAATATAGAACAAAGCGTCTATGGTATGAATGGTGCTGTCAAGGCAGCTAAAATCATGAATCATCTTTGAAAGGTGGCAGATATTATGAAAAAAACGCGTAAATCTAAGGTACTGAGTGCGGTTCTGTCTGTAGTAATGGGCGTGTCCATGCTTCCGCAGGCTGCAATCACTTCTTTTGCAGCTGCAGGAGACGTGCTCAGCGTAGGCAACGGCAGAAATCAGCACAAGGGTGTCAGCGACAACTTCAGTTATGAAGTGTGGATTGACACGACCGGCGGCACCGGTACAATGACACTTGGTAAGGGCGCAACATTCAAGGCTGAATGGAGTGCAAGCGTTCCCTCAGGTAACTTCCTCGCTCGTCGTGGTCTGGACTTCGGTTCCACCAAGAGAGCAACTGACTACGATTACATCGGTCTGGACTACGAGGCTGACTATCGTCAGACCGGCAGCAGCAGC